>CAZEWV010000101.1:3749-8597 GCA_964516025.1 uncultured Eubacteriales bacterium | reverse complement strand
GGGGTGGTCATTCCATGGGTATCTCGGTCGAGCTGATCGGATTGGACTATACCAAGTTGACAGAACTGGCACCTATGGTCATGGAAAAAATCCGAACGGTTAAAGATGTCGAGGACGTGACCAGTGACCTAGAGGGAGGAAATACGCAATTGGTGGTCCAGGTGGACCGAGAGAAGGCCGAAAGCTCCGGAGTCAACAGCCGGATGATCGCACAGACGATCTCCTCATCCATTTCGGAAAGGCCCGTTGGACGATTTAAGATGGATAACCGGGAGATCGATATTATCCTCAAAATACAGGGTGACGAGGGTTTCTCTGAAACAGATCTCAGAAATCTCAGCATCCAGACACAAGACAAGAGGATTCCTATCTCTGCGATATCTGATTTTTCATACAGGATGGGATCAACATCCATAAGAAAGGAAAACAAAAAATCGAAACTGGCCATCCGAGTAAACACAAAATCTCAAGGAATGATGGGCATCTCCGACAACATTCGCACGGCCATGGAGACAATTCCCTTTCCTGATGGCTACACGTGGAGTTTGGGAGGTGGATTCAGACGCTTCCAAGAATCCCAAGGGGAATCCAACCTGGCCATTATCCTTGCCCTGGTTTTTATCTATATTATCATGTCCTCATTATTCGAATCCTTTATTCATCCGTTCACAATTCTGTTCACCGTTCCATTGGCCCTTTTCGGTGTCTCTGTCTTCTTCTACATCACTAAGATCACACTCAACACCACATCCTATCTAGGGCTGCTCACGCTGTTTGGGATTGTGGTCAATAATGGGATTATCCTTATCGATCACATCCGGAGCCTGAGGAAATCGGGCATGAGCAAAAATGAAGCCATTGTCCAGGGTGGAAAGGACAGAATGAGACCTATTATTATGACCGCCATCACAACCATGGTCGGCGTCTTCCCACTGGCTCTTCCCATCCTCCTCCCGAACCTTTTTCCGGCCGTAAGCCGCCGGGCTCAAATGTGGGCACCTATTGCTGTGGCCATCATCGGCGGTCTGACGACCTCTACATTTTTCACGCTGATTATTCTGCCTACGTTCTACTCGATCTCAGACTCCGTGACCACCGCCGTAAAGACTAGACTCGGATTTAAAACCGCACAGATATAAAACCAAGGCCGAGTGAAAGAGTATGCCGCCTCATTTTCGTGATTTCAAGAACGAGTTCTCCGTGAAATCTAGCAAGTCGACTAGAAATCACGGAAATGAGGATGCTTGCTGTAAAAGGGAAAAGTTTGCTTTTTGGGACAAACTTTGGTAGAATAAGTCTAAAGAATTTCTCAATTTCACACACAATTTTATAGGTTTGGAGAAAATATTATGAACAGGAAGCTAATACGACCAAATCTCAATGAATACAAAGAAAAAATGAGTCGTGAGCCGTTGAAAAAGAAAACTCATCCCCCGTCCGAAACATTTGCCGAAAACTACTACTATCTCAAGCAGATGAACAAAAAAACACATGTCAGTATTGTTTTTGTGGATGGAGAGACCATCGATGGAGTCATTGAGTGGTATGACAGAAACTGTATCAAACTCAACCGCAGTGATGCCCCAAATCTCCTGATATATAAAAGAAGCGTAAAGTATATCTTTAAGCTTGAAGACACAGATATGGACGTTGCTGAAAAAAAAGGACGGCCAAAATCTACCGAAAAAAAGGAATAGCTTCCCCTCCTAAAATCGGGATATCACTCGGGGACCCGGCTGGAATCGGACCAGAAATCACTCTCAGGGCACTGTCCTCGTCTCGTGCTCTCCCCAAAGCCCACTATGTCCTCTTCGGATCTTTGGCCGCCATTCAGAAAGAATTGAAGACATTGGATATCTCCCTAAAGATAGAATCCTTCCAGGATGTCTCCGCTCCACCTGAAAGTGGGATTTCATTTGTCGAGATGGGAGCAATCCCCGAGTCTCTCAAGATCGGTCTCCCCCAAAAGGAAAGCGGTTTTTTGTCTTTCCGCTATTTCGAAGAGGCCCTCAAACAGGCCAGGAAAGGCCAGATACATGCATTGGTGACTGCGCCCATTTCAAAGCAGGCCTGGTCACTGGCGGAAATCCGTTGGCCGGGACACACAGAATACCTCAACCAATTTTATCCCAAGGTCATCATGTGCTTTTGGTCGGCACGTTTAAAGGTGGCTCTTTTCTCCCATCACATCTCCCTCCAGAAAGCGCTCAAGAGGATAGAGAGAAACGCACTCTTCCACTTCTTCCTCAGGCTTTATGACAACCTCTCAGCTCAGAAAAGCGACAGCTTTCAATTTCTCGTTGCAGGATTGAATCCGCACGCCGGTGAACAAGGCCTGATGGGCTCAGAAGAAAAAAATGAAATTGTCCCAGCAGTAAAGGATGCCCAGGAGAAAGGGATTAATATTCAGGGCCCGTTTCCTCCAGATGTAGTCTTCCGAATGGCCATGAATCAACCTCGAACAATTGTGATTGCCCTCTACCACGACCAGGGCCTCATTCCCTTTAAATTGGAATCTTTTGAGGAGGGTGTCAATGTCAGCCTGGGGCTTCCCTTTGTCCGCACATCCCCAGATCATGGTACGGCATTTGATATCGCAGGAACTGGGAAAGCCAATCCAAAAAGTATGGTTGAAGCCATTAAACTGGCCTACAAACTAACGGTATCGCTTTAATTCGGCCCTCATCTCCCGATCCTGATCTCTCTGACGGATCGCGTCTCTTTTTTGATAAACTCTTTTTCCTTTGGCCAACGCAATTTCCACCTTAACCATTCCTTTATCATTGAGAAGGACTTTCACAGGGACAAGTGTCAGACCCTTCTCTTTTATCTTGCCGATCAAACGTTTGATCTCTCGTCTGTGCAACAGGAGTTTCTTTTCCCGGAGAGGATCATGATTAAAAATATTGGCAGGATTGTAGGGGCTGACATGACAGTTGATGAGGAAAACTTCTCCCTCTTTTATTTCGGCATAACTTTCCTTCAAGCTGATCTTGCCTTCGCGGATGGATTTCACTTCGCTCCCAAGTAAAGAGATGCCAGCTTCAACCGTCTCAATGTGTTCATAATTAAAAAAGGCTTTTTTATTCTTCGCTATAACTCTCATCTAGAGGAATGCTCCTTTTTGCCGGGAAGATAGATCAACAGGTGGCTGATACGGCGTTTGGCCATCCTGTCAACAACAAACTTGAGATCCTTGTAATCCAGGGAGTCTCCCTTATTTGGGATTTTTCCGAATTCTTTCAAGAAAAAACCGGCAATCGTCGTGTACTCCCCCACTTCTTGGATTTGAAGAGATAATCTCTGATTCACGTCTTTGACCGGAGTATCTCCCTGGACAATGAATTCAAACTCCGCAATCTGGAGGATTTTTTCCTCTTGCTCAGGATCGTATTCGTCCTGAATCTCTCCCACAATCTCCTCAATAATATCTTCGAGCGTCACTATGCCTTCCATGTTTCCAAATTCATCCACGACAAAAGCAAGGTGTTGGGCCGCTTCCTGCATCTGGATAAGGATATTCTCGACCGGTGCGGCTTCGGGAACAAAGATAGGTTTTCTCAGGATTTCACTCACCTTGAATTTTTTTTCATCAACAATATATGGAATGATATCTTTAGTATGAATGGAACCAAGGATGTTATCAAGAGTTTCTCCATAGACGGGAAACCGCGAAAACTCCGCAGAATGAACAGTGCGCAAAACTTGATCCATGGGAGCATCGATGGCAATAGCTTTAACTTGAGGTCTTGGGACCATGATGTCTTTGACTGGCCGAGATCCGATATCCAGGATTCCCGAAATCATCTTTCTGCGTCGCGAAGACATCCCTTTTATCCCGACAGATAAGACCGCTTTCATTTCCTCTTCACTTATCGAGCGGGAAAGACCCGGATTCTTTCTGAAAGAAGGAAAAATTAGTCTGAGGAAAAACATAAAGACTTTGATGAGCGGGTAAAACAGGAAAATAAAAATCCTCAAAGGTCGGACAAAAAGAAGTGAAAGCCTGACCGGATTATAGGCCGCATATGTTTTGGGTGTAATCTCCGAAAAAATGAGGATGAGAACGGTTGTGACGAGCGTCGCATAGAGAACAGCCTTGTTCTTATCCTGCATGAAAGAGATAAAAATGAATGTGGCCACGGAAGCCGCCGCCGTGTTGACCAGCGTATTGCCAATAAGAATAGTTGTCAGTAACTTGTCAACTCTCTGAAGCATGTCAAATACAAGCTTCGCTGGACGTGAACCCTTTTTGGCGAGGTAATTAAATTTGTACGGACTCGAGGCAATAAAGGCCGTTTCAGAAGAGGAAAAAAAGGCACTAAGGACAAGAAACAGAAATAACAGAAGAAGGGCGGGAAAAAGCATTTCAATAAATCAGGAATCGACTCGGCGAACGATATCTTTGAAACATTGGGAAAGCATATTCAGCATTTTTTTTTCAACGTCCACACTGGGGCAGTCATTCACTTCAGATATCTCAGTGATCATAAGTTCTTTAGCTTTTTCCATCATCTTTTTTTCACGGAAGGAGAGCGGCTTGATCAAATTCAGATAAAACAAACTTTTTAAGACTAGGGCTATATCCAGAATGGAGCCGGACCTCATCAAGTTGACATGTTCTTTATACCGGCCCTTCCAATTCATTGTAACTTCAACCCCCCCATTTCCCATAAATTTATAAATTTTCTCTATAGATTTTTGTGGGATCAGTTTCCTAATGCCGATTTCAGCCGCATTCGAAAGTGGGACAAGGACAAGGGTATTATTGGACAGAATCCTGACATGATAGATGACAAACTCTTCTCCGTAATATTTTTCTTTCTGGATGTCCTCTACAACCCCAAG
>CAZEWV010000101.1:0-3649 GCA_964516025.1 uncultured Eubacteriales bacterium | reverse complement strand
TTATAGGATTATTAAAAAAAATCCCTTTATAAACTTGACAGAGGTGAACAGGTTTATTACCATACTAAATTCATACTACATAAGTGACAGAACGATGAAAAGAACATTTCAGCCAAACAAGAGAAAACGAAAAAAAAACCATGGATTCCTCGTCCGCATGAGAACTAGAGACGGTCAAAAGATTATAAACAGTCGAAGACAAAAAGGAAGAAAAAGACTTGCCGGTTAATGAAGGAAACCCTTAGACCTCACGAGAGGTTCAGAAAAAGGAAAGATTTTTTACATATATACAGAAAAGGTTCACGTTATCGAGGAAAAGGATTCATCCTCATCTATCTTTCCAATGATCTGCATTTTTCCAGGCTGGCCGTTGTCGCAAGCAGGAAAATTGGCAATGCCGTGGTCCGGAACAGGATAAAAAGAAGGTTTAGAGCCTTATACAGAACAAATAAAAGCTTGCTCCAGGGATCGTTTGACTTGGTGATAATTACTAAGAAAAGCATTGGAGACATATCATGGGGTGAGGTTCAGAAGGAGTTCATCAAGGCCATTAAATTCCTTCCCATAAAGTGATTTCATGAAAAAGATCGCACTGGCTCTCATAAAAGGATACAGGTTTCTCATCTCCCCTCTGTTGGGCAGAAACTGCAGGTTCTATCCCACCTGTTCTGAATACACACATGAAGCCATCCAAAAGCACGGTCTTTTTAAAGGATTTTTACTCGGAACAAAAAGGCTCCTCAAATGCCACCCCTTCCATTCCGGGGGAGTCGATCCAGTTCCCTAAAGGATAACACATGGAAACAAAAAAACTAGTGCTAGCTATCGCCCTGTCCTTTGTCGTACTCGTTGTCTGGCAGGCTGTTTTCGTCAAGAAAATCCCTCCCCTTGAACAGGCTCAGGAAATCACAACGGAGCGGGTTCAACAGCCGGTGCAAAAAATCCTACCCGAACAAAAACCCTCCCCCAAAGAGATACCCGTACAGGAAGATTTCGACGCCACAACCGAGACTAGGGAGCAGCAGATTGTTATTGAGACCTCCCTCTTTAAGGCGGTATGGAGCAACAAGGGCGCCGTGCTCAAAAGCTGGAGACTGAAAGAACACTTTGATGAAGAAGGGGAACCGTTAGAACTTATCTCCGGCCGTTCGGTCGCAATGGATCGGTTCCCGTTCATATTAAGTACAGATGACCCGGATTTTGATTATCTCATCAACAACGCTCTCTATTCCGTTTCAGATACAGGGCTTCAACTGCACGACGGACAAAACGGAGAGATCCGTTTTGAATATTCTCAGGAAGACGGGACCAGGGTTGAAAAACTTTTCACCTTTACCGATGGGAGATACCTCTTCGACACACAGATCAGAGTCTGGAAAAACGGTTCTGAGATCTATCCTCGGCTTATCTGGGGCCCGGGGCTGGGAAATCCTTCTCCTTCGTCTCAGGGAAACAGGTTCGGCAATCCAAACGGTATTGCAGTCTCATCGGCCGGTCGTGTCTATCAACGGAAAGAAGCCTCGGGGAAATACGATCCTTTAAACAGTAACTTTAGCCTTGTCAGCTGGGCCGCCTATGTCGATCAGTATTTTACCGCCATGTTTTTTCCATCTCCTCAGAATTCAAGCGCCTTATTTATCAAGGAAGACAGAAAGATTGAGATTCAAGGCGAGGATCTCCCTCAAACCATCTCCTACTTTTTTCTAGCGGTAACCCTTCCTGAAAAAGTCTACATAGGTCCTAAAGAATTCGATCGCCTGGTTGCCCTGGGTGGAGATGCCAAAGGAGTTATCCGCTTTGGAGTGTTTGGAGTGATCTCTGAAATTCTCTTCCGTGCCATGAAGGCCGTGCATAATGCGATCCCTAACTGGGGTCTATGCATCATCATCATTACATTCTTTGTGAAGATCATCTTTTTCCCGCTCACATACAAAAGCATGCAATCCATGTCTAGGATGCAAGAACTTGCTCCTAAGATCAAAGCGATAAAAGCAAAATACAAAAAAGCAAAAAAGGACATGGACCAGCGCCGGAAGATGAATGAGGAGACCATGAAGCTCTACAAGGAGAACAAGGTCAATCCTGCCGGAGGATGCCTCCCTATGCTCATTCAAATGCCTATATTTTTTGGCTTTTTCAGGCTGTTGATGTACTCCATAGAATTCCGGCACAGCCCTTTTATCTTCTGGATCACGGACCTTTCGGTCAAGGATGAATTTTATGTCATTCCGGTACTGATGGGAATCACCCAGTACATCAGCCAAAAAATGACCCCCACGTCTGCGGATCCAGCACAGCAAAAAATGATGCTGATCATGCCAGTCATGATGACCTTTTTATTTATGAGTTTCTCGAGCGGTCTGGTCCTCTACTGGCTGACCAACAATGTCCTTCAAATCGGCCAGCAGTACATCATGAATCGAATCCAAAAAAACAAAAAGAGGATTACTCATGGAAAACGAAGAAAATAAAGAACAACAACAAGAATTTAAGGGGAGAAACCTGGAAGACGCCATCAGTCTTGCCGAACATACCCTCAAGCTTCAGCGGTCTAAATTCAATTATGAGATTGTGACAGAAAAAACAAGACTATTTGGGATTAAGATAAAAGAAGTGGTCATCCGGGCCTGGGAAAAAACGACCTCTGATAAGCCCTCCGTTCTTAAATTTCTCGATGACCTACTCCAAAAATTCCCCATAGACATCCGCTACCACTCACAGAATAGAAATGAGATGCTCTACATCATATTCGAGGGCCCAGATAAATCTCTTCTTCTCCGCAAAGATGGCGCCCTCCTCCTGGCTCTCCAACATATCTTGAACAAAATCTCAGCAGAAAAAGTCCAAACGGACTGTGATTTCTACAGGAAGAAAAAAGAACAGGCATTGAGAGAGCTGGCCCAGACTTCTGCACACCGTGTCCAAGAATCCGGAAGACCGGAGACGCTCGACTTCATGAACCCCTATGAAAGGCGCATCATCCATATCGCTGCCAATCAGATTTCTGGAATCACTAGTGAAAGTATTGGAGAGGGATTTTTAAAAAAGATGACCATCCTCACCTCACAGGAAGATAAGAAATAAGACACACGGCACTCAATCTTTCAATCATTTTCTTCATCCTGGATTATCACTCTTTACTGTGAACCGTCTTGGCTTTAAAATAACAGATATGCAAGAAGAAACAATCATCGCCATCTCTACTCCTCTCGGTTATGGAGGACTGGGAATCGTCCGTTTGAGCGGAGCTGACGCATTATATATTGCAAAAAAAATATTTAGGCCGAAGAGAAAAATACACACGTTTCCCCCAAGACGTGCCCTTTTGGGCAACATCTATAATTCAAACAAAAATGAAATATTCGAGGAGGCCTATTTGATTTTCTTCCCGGCCCCACGGACATACACCCGGGAGGATCTGATCGAAATCAGCTGCCATGGAAGTCCTGTGATCCTGGAAGAGGTTGTCCGCTTGGGAATCAGGGCCGGAGCGAGGCATGCTGAACCGGGAGAATTTACACTCCGTGCCTTTTTGAACGGCAGGATTGACATACTCCAGGCAGAAGCTATTCATGATATTATCCACGCCTCCTCCAAAAAACAGGCAAAAATTTCCTTCCATCAGCTCGAAGGGGGCCTTTCAAAGAAG
>CAZEWV010000100.1:0-8631 GCA_964516025.1 uncultured Eubacteriales bacterium | reverse complement strand
CGAGGAGCCTTGAGATTCCTTCGCTTCGCTCGGAACAGGCGTGGCAATCTCATTTTTTTCAATACTCTCCCAACCATTTTATGTATTTCAACTTTTTTCGAACCTTATTGTACAGGACTTTATCCGCTGTCACAAAAGGAGATTTTTTATTTTCGGCGAGTGCTAAGTAGCATGCATCGTATGAGGATATGTCATGAGTATTCACTATATCAAGGACTTTATTAGAGAAATGGGATGCATTGTAAAGTGTAATCTCTAAGTTGAAGAACCCTTCAATACCAGATTGAAGTGATTTTTTATCGATGCGGCCTCGTTTCTGAGCAATCTTTAAGCCATTCATCACTTCATATTCAATGAGCGATGGAGCAATGAGGTTTATTTCATCGGATATATAATGAGTCAGGATGTTTATGGCCTTCGTTCCTAGATTTTCATTGTCCAGATACCATTTGAGAGCAACGCTGGCATCAATAACAACTTGGTTCAACTCTTTTTCTCTCGCTGTTTTTTTGATTCCTTGAAGATTTCTTCAGCATCAAGATCTGCCTTAAGGAAGGTCTCTCTGGCTTCCATAATTTTTTTGTATCCTTCCATCCGTTTTGTCTTCTGATATTTTTCATAGGGCATGATGACGGCAACAGGCTTTCCCCGTTTTGTGACAATAATGTCTTCTTCTTTGTCCTGGCTGGATTGGATGATACGACTAAAGTCTTTTTTCCCCTCTGCAATGCTGACTGTTGACACTTTCATATGCCTTCCTTTATGGTTAAGTACTATGACTAATTATATGGTCATGTTATGCTGTTTGTCAATGCTATTTGACAACCATGTCATTGCGAGCGTAGCGTGGCAATCTCATATATCATCAGCCAAATCCTTCCATCTCGGATTCAAACTCTGAATTAAGTCTACTTTTTTCTGCCTAGATCCGTTTTTTATTTGTTTTTCTCTTTGAATCGCTTCGTATATATCAGAATAGATCTCATAGTAAACTAATTTATTGACATTATATTTAGTCGTAAATCCTTTTAAGCATTTTGATTTATGTTCAAAGATTCTTCTTTCAAGGTTTATGTGATCCCTGCGTAAAGAACAGTGTTCATTTTATTGGTTAGGATATAGACGTAGTAATTATTCATTTTAGCAGATTGCCACGGTACTTCGTACCTCGCAATGACATTAATAGGGACGTTAGAAAAGAGGAACAAATCTCAATCTACTTCAGAATATCCAGGCAGGCGTTGTAAACCTTTTGGGGAGAGATTGTCTGAATGCAGCGGAAATCCTCATATCTACACTCTCTCTGCCGACACTCCTGCCGGCAGTCGTACTCTTTTTCAATGATAATAGCATTGGCCTTCCAGGGGAAAAAGTGGGCGGGCAGAGTTGGCCCGAAATACACGACAAGAGGCGTGTCTGTTGAGGCAGCGATGTGCATGGGGCCGGAATCTGGCCCTATAAAGAGGGCAGCTCGGGAGATGAGTTCTTTGAGTTCTCTGAGTCCGAGTTTTCCGACTAAAGATAAAACATTGGACTTACTTTTGCTCATTATCTCCTGGGCTCTGTCTTTATCTTCTCCAGCACCGATAAGGACAATTTTTTTCTCCGGCGTTTGTGAAAAAAGATCGGTGAGAGCTGTGATATTGTCCACCCCCCAATCGCGAAACCTGTTTCCTGCACCGATGTGGAGGACTAAAATTTTAGAATCCTCAAGATCGTTTTCTTGGGTAAAGTTTACGATGTTTTCTTTTTCTTCTTTTGTTGCATGAGGGACAAGAAGTGGAGGGATAGAATCAACATTTATTCCAATGGTTTTGACTAAGTTAACATGATTCTCCACAGAATGGATCTGACCTTCTTCCAGGTTTCTTGGGATTTTAATGTGATAGAGAAAACCCTTGTTTTTAATTTTGTACCCGACCTTGAGTTTTGCTTTGGAAAACAGTGTCAGCCAGGATGCCCTTGGCCCCCCGTGAAAATCGATAAGGACATCAAATCTCTCCCGTCTCACCCTTGATATAAGATCACGAAAGTCCTTTGTGTTTTGTTTTTTCGGGATGACGAAAACATTGTCCAGGTGAGGATTTCCCTCGACGAGATCTCGATACGGTTCTTCTACCAGGTAGGTCAAAGAAGCTTCGGGACAATTCTCCTTAAGGATAGTCACAGCAGGTGTGGTCATAATGATGTCGCCGATGCGGCGGAGTCGTATGAGAAGGATCTTTTTTACGGTGGAGAAATCAATCTTTGGTCTGTCTCTCTGGTTCAATGGTTGCCTCGTCTAAAAGCATGACCGGGATGTCGTCCTTGATGGGATAGACCCGGTGGCACTGGACACATTTGAGGCCTTTTTCGTCGGCCGTAAGTTTGATATCGGTTTTACATTTGGGACAGGCCAGGATCTCAAGCAGTTGGGCGTCTATTGCCATTGTCTTTCTCCTCAGCGCTATATTACCATATTTTTTCATTAAAGTTTATTGACGGGGATTTTTTCTTTTTATATAAACAGCAAATAAAGTCAGCATTTATAAGTTTTATGGAGGTGTTATGAGCGATAAGTATTCTGTGAGTCCTGAAGGAGAAAAATTTCCTCTTCCAAAACCCGAAGATTATCCCATTGAATTTGAAAGTTTAAAGAAGCGGGCCGATGAAGAAAGAGCTAAAGGTCGTGAAATTGTTGTGGTGATGGGAGTGGGTTTTGTTGGGGCGGTAATGGCTGCTATTGTTGCGGACACAACAGACAAGGACGGCAATCCCACAAAATTTGTCATAGGGATGCAGCGGCCGAGTGAACGCAGTTTCTGGAAAATTCCGCTTTTAAACAGCGGCGTTTCACCCGTCAAGGCCGAAGATCCTGAAGTGGAACCCATGATTAAACGGTGTGTCCTGGACAAACAAACCCTTATTGCCACCTTTACATATGAAGTCCTATCCCTGGCCGATGTGGTGGTAGTCGATGTTCAATGTGATTATTTAAAAGAAGACTTAGGAAATGTCAGGACAGGGCGTGTGGATATGGAAGCCCTGGAGAGTTCTCTCGCTGTCATTGCCGAACATATTCCTCCTTCGGCTTTGGTCTTGATTGAAACCACGGTCGCCCCGGGGACAACGGAACAAGTGGCCTATCCTCTGATAAAGAAAATCTTTAAAAAACGAGGCATTAACAGCGAACCTCTGCTTGCGCACAGCTATGAACGCGTGATGCCCGGGAGAGATTATGTGGCCAGCATTAGAGATTTCTGGAGGGTTTGTGCGGGAGTCAATGAGGAGTCCAAAAAGAGGGTGGTCAAATTTTTAAATGAGGTGTTAAACACCGACGAATTCCCACTGACTGTAATGGACAAACCTATCGAATCAGAGACTGCCAAAATTGTAGAGAACAGTTTTCGAGCGAATCTCCTAGCTTTTATGGATGAGTGGAGCCTGTTTGCCGAGCGAAACGGTGTGGATTTAATAAAAGTCATGAAGGCTATTAAAGTGAGACCTACACACAGCAACATCATCTTTCCGGGAGTCGGACACAGCAAGGCCCGGTTTTTCCGCAATCAGGAAAAGCTTAAAGATATCCGGATTGAACCTGACCTGAATAAGGCACTCCAGGGAGTTGAATCTGTGATTTTAGCCGTGCGTCATGAGCCCTATCTAGAGCTCGATCCGGATGAGGTAGTGAAAGCCATCGGCCATTATTGACTGCTTTGGCATCCTGGATGATGATAAGATCCGCCGGTATATTGAGCTGGGGTGTGAAGTAAAAGGCCTTGGCCGCGGCCACATCAAACGGATAAAAGACTCTGTACAGAAAAATTAAATAAGGCAGTCATAGATAGGAAATAATCACAATGTCATTGCGAGGAAGGAAGGAGATTCCTTCGCTTACTCGGAACAGGTTCCACAATCTCGTTTGTTGAGATTGCCGCGGCACTCCATGCCTCGCAATGACAACAGCGGTTCACGATGACTTTATCCGTCCTCTTCTTGCCTGAGGGGTGTTTTTCTGATACTTTCTGAGGTGATATGAGAGAGGAGTTTGGACTTCCCTTGGACATGCCGCCATTTCAGGGAAAAATCCATCCTGATTACAGGGATTCACGATTTTTAGAAGCGATAATTGACTGTCACAGTCTTCTCTCTTCTTCTTCATGTAAGATATTACTCGACAGCCGGAACCGAGTAGGCAAAATAGAACTTGCTGTAAGCGAAACCCGCTCACGAACGGTGGTCATCAAAGAATTCCGGACACAAGGTGTTGATAAATTAAAAAGTGCGGTTCTTCTCTCAAAGGCATTAAAGGCCTGGAGGGGAGCGAGTGCACTGTATATGAAAGGCTTTAATACGCCGTGCCCTGTGGTGTATCTGGAAAAGAGAACCGGCCGCTTTGTGGAGCAGAGTTTTTTTCTCTCCGAAATGATAGAGGATGTCGAGGAAATCCGTTTTTTGTTTCCACGTCTGAAACCGGATGTACTCAAAGAGCTTTTGAACGTGCTGGCGGACTATCTTTCCCTGATTCAATCGGAAGGCATCCTTCACCGGGACCTTTCTGATGGAAACATCCTTGTTAAACGTAATGCCGAGGGATATGTGTTTTATCTTATCGACACTAACCGTATTCGAATAAAAAAAAGAGTGGGGACACTGCGACAGATTAAAAGTCTGGTCCGGTTAGGCATCCCAAAGGATTTTCAAAAGTATTTTCTGGAGCAGCATTTTAAAACAGATAAACTTCCCGCCTTTATTTGGTTCTGGTACAGATTTCATAAAGTGCGGTTTACCTGGATCATTGAAATAAAGAAAAAGCTTCGCTTAAAGCATATCTCCCAAAAATTAAAAATTCAGTAAGATGAAAGAGACCTTCCGCTGGAATCCCTACGCCGACCAGCCCCACAATGTTGCCCCAAAAAACGAGCGCCTGCGTCATCACTTTAAACACGCCGGGAGCTATTTTTCTCTTCTCTTTTCCAATCTGAGAAAAGTGGTGCCTGGATTAAGATTGTACAGAAAATACCGGAAGTTTCAGTACAGAGAAAAAGTCCGGATTGCCGATCCCTTTGCTGTGGCGGTTTCTCCGCTTGGGAATAGGAATGAAGAGGTTGTCGCTCTTTTAGAAGAAATGGGTGTGGCCAAAACTCTTGTGAGAATCGCCTCCTGGGAAAAAGATCAGTTTGAAAAAATTGAAATCCTGTTGGATATTTTGAAGGAGAGGGAGATCGACATTATTTTAGCCATCCTTCAGCAGCGGGATGATGTGCTTAATCCAGGCCAGTGGGAGGCTTTTCTAGACGAAGTGTTTTCTAGGTTTCACAAGTTTTCCCTATATTTTGAGATAGGTCATGCCTGGAACAGGACTAAATGGGGAGTCTGGGATTATACGGAATACCTAAGGCTTGCAGAAAGGTCTGTTTCTTTAGCCGAAAAACACAATGTCAAACTGGTCGGCCCGGCAGTAATCGATTTTGAATTCCATCTCTATCCCCCTGTCCTCAAAAAAGTCCCATTCGATATCGCCAGTTCCCTCCTCTATGTGGACCGGATGGGGGGGCCAGAAACCAAACAGTCCGGATGGGACACTTCTAAGAAACTCGCGCTGCTTCGTGCTACGGTGGATGTCTGCCTTGAGGATAGGCCGTTGTGGATAACCGAGGTCAACTGGCCGCTTAAAGCCACAGGGAAATACTCGCCCGCATCTGGCAAACCCAATGTGACAGAAGAAGAGCAGGCCGACTATCTTGTCCGATATTATCTTTTGTGTTTAGCAACTGGATATGTTGAGCGGATCTACTGGTGGCAGCTTGTCGCTCCCGGATATGGATTGATCGACAGCCGGGAGGAGCCCTGGAGGAAGAGGCCTAGTTTTTTTGCTTTTAAGACGATGGTATCCTTTTTGAGAGATAGCGAATTTCAGGGGACAGTCTCCCACCCGATGGCAGAAATATTTGTTTTTTACAGAGAAGGAGAAAGTTTTGTGGTGATCTGGACCAAGGATAAATCACACTGGGGCAAGTCTTTGGCTTTGAATTCCTTTCTTCCGGGACAAGTGGATCGAGTCGTGGGCCGCGATGGAGAGGACATTCCGGTTCGAGACGGTCAAATTGAGATTAACGGTAGTCCAAAATATGTGTTTTACGAATGAATGAGATCGTCACGCTGCGCTCGCGATGATGAAGGAGAAAAAATTGTCTTTTAGTAAAAATGAGGTCGCCGACTACGAGAAAAAACGGTACCGCGGATTAGACCAAAGGTTTGTCCATAATCGGGAAAAGAAAATTCTCAAGAAGATCTTTGATAGGATCGGTGCCGCTTCAGGATTAGCCCTTGATCTTCCCTGCGGATACGGCCGGTTTTCCGATTTTCTTCTCGAAAGGGGATTTAGACTTATAAACTGCGACCTCTCCCACGCAATGGTCGAACGGGCTAATGAGAGAGTTTCGAAACTCATCCAAGGGGAAGCCAGTGGTGCTGAGGCCGATGCGACCTCAGGATTGCCCTTTAAGGACGAAACCTTTTCACTCGTGCTGTCCATGCGGTTTTTTCATCACGTCCACAGCAGCCAAGACCGCAGAAAAATTCTTGATGAGTACTGTCGTGTGACTTCCGGATGGGCCGTTCTCTCCTACTACAAATCTAATGTCCTTCACAAAATCCAGAGAAAATTCCGCCGTAAGATAAAAAAAACGCCTACACGGATAAAAATGATCACAAGACAGAAATTTCAAAGTGAAGCGGTGGAGTCCGGATTTGAAGTTGTTTCTATATTACCCCTATTTCGCGGAATTCACTCGCAGCACATAGCCCTTCTGAAAAAGGCTAAAACCAGAACTTAATGCCCGCCTTTAGGGTAACACCCGAAAAATCGATGAGAGCCTCTTTAGCATCAACAACCCAGGCTTCTGCGGGTTTTCTCTCGCGGATATAGAGAAGCGGGACGGTTTTATCGAGTCCCACTTGCGATTTGTAGAAAAACAGGGGGCCTGACTCAGAGTAGGAATAACCTGTAGACTCCTTGTAGTTATCCGTGCCTTTAAATCCCTCGATTTTGGCATAGTGCCCCACAGCTTCGACAAACAGCTTGGCAAACGGAGCGATTTCATATTCATACCCTACGCCGCCAAGGAATCCGATCCCCTGGGCCTTAGCGCTTCCGCTCCACTCCTGCCAGAAGTCTTCGGTCTGGTACCGGTAGTAGTAATTGGCTTTGGCGAAGTAGTATTCGATGCCTATCTTGATGAAGATGAAGGGAGCGGGATGGGACGTGATAGAGACACTGATAGGTGTGGCATCGACCCTGGGTTTGGCGGAATAATAGTCGGCAAAATCAGTTCTGTCGAATTTAACAGCACTTTCCAGCTCACCCCGGTAATAGTCGAGCCCTACTCCGATCGAGAAGATGTTGCTGAGGGGGAAAAACACTTCGGTGCTGGCAAGATAGCTGAGATGGAAGGGTCTTACCTTATATGTTCCGCTTATCCCGAGGGTTTCCCGGTAGAAATCGGCTAATCCCTTGGCCCCTTCGTTGAGCTCCCCGCCGACAACATAATTGCTGCCTACAGATAACTTGAAACCGAAGCGCTTCAACACTTGTTCGGATGGGATTGTCTGCTCAGTCTGAGGTTTTCTGATTTCCGGTTTTTTGACTTTTGGTTTGACGGGTTTTTTGCGGCGGAGTGTTGTCCTTTTTCTTTTGGGTTTGTCCTCGTCGATAGGTTTGACCACTTTTTGTATGATTTTCTCTGGAGCTCCTTCGATTACAGTTACAAGACTTTCGTGGACGTAGCCCGTTGTGGCTTCGCCTGAATCTTTAAGGAAGATGACCCGGAACCATTCGCCCTGTTGGTCGAGAGCTTCAATGATTTCGTTTTTTTCGGCCTGGCGGACGATGGGGCTGTCTATGGCGGGTTGTTGTCGAATATTAGCCAGATCGGCAACGACCTTGAGCTTGATTTGGGTGTCTTGGGAAAAAAAGAGTGAGGGGACAAAGAGAAGAAAAAAAGAGATAGCAATTATCTGCACCCTACGTGTTCTTCTTTTCATGAGTTAGGCTGACATCTTTTGTTTCCGTTTTCATTATACCAACCCTTATATAGGGACACAATATCTATTTCCTTTGATATTGAAATTTGCCAATTTACCAAAAGACATGCTAAAATTAAAAAAAACACTGAGGAGAATTATCATGAGTCGTGGGTCTGGAAATCAACGAAGTGTTACTATTCTCACGGTCCTTCTCTGTCTGGTCTTTGTTGTGTCGCTTCTGGCACAAGATAAGGCCAAGATCAAGTTTACTAAAGAGAAGCATGATTTTGGGAAAGTCGATCAGGGCAAGGTTCTCACTTATTCCTTTAAATTTAAAAATGTCGGGGATGCACCCCTCACTATAAAAAACGTCCGCACCACGTGCGGGTGTACCGCGGCGGTTGTCAAAGGGAAAAAACTCGATCCGGGGAAAGAAGGAGAGATCAAGATCACCTTTAATACGGCAGGATACAGTGGCAATGTCGCCAAATATATCTATGTCGAAACCAACGATCCTTCAGCCCCCGAGAAGCAGCTGACGGTGTCCGCGGCTATTGACGTTCCTCCCTCCCCACGGATTGAGCTCGACAACTACACTTTAGATCTGGGTTTAATCCTCGATAC
>CAZEWV010000099.1:0-8648 GCA_964516025.1 uncultured Eubacteriales bacterium | reverse complement strand
CCTTCCTACTACAGCCAGATCCGCGTCGATCCCAATGACGAAAATGTCTTCTGGACCTGTGGATCACCTCTGGCCTATTCAGATGATGGAGGAAACACCTTAAAAGTAGGAACACTCGTTCAAGGGAGAACCCATATTGATTATCACGCGCTCTGGATCGATCCCAACAACTCCAATCACGTCATCGTCGGCGGCGATGGAGGCATCAACATCACATATGACCGAGGGAAAAAATGGGATGTGATCACAACCATTGGCCTCGCTCAGTTCTACGCCATAACCGTCGACATGAGAAAACCATATTATGTTTATGGAGGACTCCAGGACAACGGCAACTGGGGAGGCCCAAGCCGCTCACGGAGAGGCAGAGGAATCGTAAACAATGACTGGTTTCCTCTCAGTAATGCCGACGGTTTTTTCAACCAAGTCGATCCAACTGATTCTAATACTGTCTATTATGAAACACAGAGAGGCAGTATCTCACGTCTCAATCTGCGCAACTGGGAAAACACATCCATTCGACCAAGACCACCCGAGGTGCAAAAAGGAGAGAAAAGAGAACGCTACCGGTTTGATTGGAACGGCCCTTTATTGATATCTCCCCATAATCCACAGACTCTTTATTTTGGTGGCAACAAACTCTTCAAATCCGTTGACCGCGGTGACCGCTGGCGGACAATCAGTCCGGATCTCACCGCCACACCGGACGGCCGGTACAGCGCCATCGTCTCTATCGATGAATCGCCATTGAATCCCGGGACTGTCTGGGTCGGAACCAATGATGGAAATGTCCAGCTGACACAAAATGACGGCGGCCAGTGGACTCTGTTGAACGACAATATGACCGGAGCACCTAAAGAATACTGGGTAAAACGAATCGAAGCATCCAACCATGTCCCAGGCAGAGCCTATGTGGTGTTTGACGGTCACCGCCATGATGACCAAAATCCCTATATTTATGTCACTGAAGACTATGGAATAACCTGGAATAAGATCACAGATGGTCTTCCCGAAGGATCGGTGTATGTCGTCCGTGAAGATTACATAAATCCGGATCTTCTCTTTGCAGGAACGGAATTTGCGATGTATATCTCTGTGGACAGGGGAAAGAATTGGACCCGCTTCATGAATGGACTGCCGACAGTACCGGTCCATGACATGCTCATCCACCCCCGTGATAACGATCTCATCGCAGGAACACACGGCCGAGGTGCCTGGATTGTGGATAACATCACGGCTTTACAGAAGTTTACACAAGAAGTGAAGGAAAAAGATGTTTTTCTTTTTGATATCAGACCTGAAGTAAAGTGGGCAAGGACATATGAATGGTCCTGGGTGACGGATAAACGATTTTTCAAACTAAATCCTCCGACCGGGTCGAATATTTTCTACTTTCTAAAAAACGAAACTCCGGAGAAAGCCAAAATTGAAATCCTGGATATAACAGGAAAGGTGATCCGAAATTTAGATGGACCTAAAGAAAAGGGGATGCACAAGGTTATCTGGAATTTCGGGCTGAATCCTCCTGGAAAACAAGAAGCCACATCGACACAGAGAAGATTCAGACGGATCCGTACGGTTGGCCCCGGTCAGTACATAGTCAAGTTGACAGTTGGTGATACAGTGCTTACCACAAAGCTGATCATCGAAAAAGACAATCCCCATTATTTAGGAAGATAAACGAGTTCCTTAAAAGCTCTCCAGGATTAAGTTAAAATAAGGGATAGCTTCTCTTTTAGAGTTGTTTTTCCTAAAAGTTAAATACTTTTTCTTACTCGATAATCTCCATAGTCAATCTTTTTTTCATCTTCATCCCGGCGGCTCCAAGAATGGTTCTAATAGCCTGCGCATTTCGGCCCTGTTTTCCAATAACTTTTCCTACATCGTCCGGGGCAACCTTCAATTCAATGATCGAGCTCTGTTCCCCATCCAAGATGGAAACCTGTACCTGGTCCGGATTGTCCACTAATGCTTTAGCAATCATTTCAACAAGTTCTTTCACTTTCGCCTCCTAATATTTTCAAGCTAAAATTCTTCCCTTTTTTTTCTCCTTCCCCCTCTCTTCTCTTTTTCGTCTCGCTTTTTCTTTTTTCTCTCTGTCTCTTCTCTCTTTTTCCCTAGTCATTGATCTAATCCCTGTATGCAACTGTTATCAGTAAAGTGCTTTGCTCCTAGAATATATAGAATAGTATTTAAAAAGGGCAGTGTCAAATAGAACCCTTAGGGTATTGTTGACTCGTTCACCATGAGTTGTTACATTAGTTCTAACGACAAATCGGATTCACATTTGAAGGAGGGCTGATGACACGAAACAAATACTCTTCCATTTTCGCAATGTGTTTACTCATTTTATTATTTTTACCACAATGGACAAAAGCTGAAATCGAAGAAACTGTAAAAATAAAAGATAAACCTGCCTCGAAAACTCCAGTCGAATTTCAAATGCGTAATAATGAAACTTCAGGACTAAATTTTGACATTAAATTGTTCGGCGGCCTTGGCCATTTGGTCGGTCAAAATGATGTGAATAAAAATCTCGATGGTTGGAACCAATTGTTTGATGATCTTTCAAATCTTATGGGAGCTAATGTCAGCGGCGAGATCTCTCCTCTGGGATTTGGCCCTTTTTTTGGAGGAGAGCTGATATTAAGCTTCAATCCTCGATTTTCGATTGGACTGGGAGCGGGATACCTTCGGTTAACCAAGCAGAGTACGAAGACCTTAGCCGCCGAAGGGGAAGAGATCGATATTATTATGGAACCTAAAATCAGTGCCGTCCCCCTTACTTTGAGCTTGTATTATGATATCCCACTCGGTGAACTATTCAAAGTTGTTATCGGCGCCGGGGCAGGATACTATATAGGTCAATACAACAGTTCCATCATCGAAAGTTACGAAGACATGGATATAACTATCTTATTTGATTCGAGTAAAAACACTATTGGAGCTCATGGAAGCTTAAACATTGAACTTAACATCAGCCGTACAATGGCTCTTATCTTTGGTGTTTCTGGGAGACTTGCCGTATTAAAAGATCTGATGGGAACGGAGAGTTTTTCTTATGACGATCCCTGGGACAGTGAACCTGAGACACATCCCGATCACACACTGTGGTATGTCGAAGAGGAAATGTTCAACGATAAATATTATGCTTCCTTATTTGCCGATGATGAGAAGCCCGAAGGATCATGGTACAGGAATGTCCGCAAGGCTGAGATTTCATTATCCTCAATAGCACTGCAAATCGGAATATTGATCAAACTCGGCCAGCTGTTTAAATAGAAGGAGTACGCTGTGCCTCAAACAAAACAAAAAAAGGCCATCTCCCGCAGAAATTTCCTCAAAACTTCAGCCGCAGTATTGGCCGCACCGGCAATTGTTCCATCGACTGTTTTCGGGCAGTCGGCTCCAAGCAATACCCTGCTCATGGGATGTATCGGTGTGGGCCGGCAGGGCCAGGGAGACATGCAGGAGCTGATCTACCGCGGCCTGGAGGTCGGAGCAAGAGTGGTGGCTGTCTGTGATGTGGACACACACCGCATGGAGGACGCCCAGTGGTTGGTGGATAAGATCTATGCTGCTGAGCTGGACAAAAACAGTTACAAAGGTTGTGCCGCCTACAGTGATTTCCGTGAACTTCTCGCCCAAAAGAATATTGATGGCGTGCTCATCGTTACACCAGATCACTGGCATGCCGTTCATGGGATCGCGGCAGCCAATGCCGGTAAAGATATCTACCTGGAAAAACCAATGACTTTTTCTATTGCCGAAGGAGAGAAGCTTGTAAAGGCCGTAAGGCAGAACAAACGAATCCTCCAGGTTGGTTCCCAGCAGCGGTCATCCGTCTATTTTCGTATGGCCTGTGAGCTGACTCGCAACCGACGTATCGGCAAGCTGCACACTATCCGTGTCTGGCTGCCGGAAGATCAGGGATCTGGAAATCCCGATGTCATGCCTGTACCAAAAAACCTCAATTATGAATTCTGGATGGGTCCCACACCTGAGGCCCCCTTTTCTGAAGACCGCGTGCATCCACAGAGAAACTACAGCCGCCCCGGATGGCTGCAGATCGAGCGGTACTGCCGCGGTATGATTACCGGATGGGGCTCTCATATGAACGATATCGCTCAGTGGGGTAACGGATCGGAAGAGAGCGGACCTGTTGAAATTGCTGCCACAGCCGAATTTCCCGACCGGGGACTTTTTGATGTGCACACCATCTTTCATTCCGACGGCGTATACGCCAACGGAGTCAAATTGATCCAGGACACGGGCAGCCCGGCCGGCGTAAGGTTCGAAGGTGAAGATGGCTGGATTTTTGTCCAGAGGGGCAAAATCGAAGCCTCGGAAAGAGAGATCCTGAAACAGGAGATCGGTGAGGAAGAGACCAAACTCTATGTTTCAACCAATCATATGAAAAACTTCCTGGAATGCATGCGCAGCCGGAAAGATCCTATAGCTCCTGTGGAAGTCGGGCACCGTTCTAACACCGTATGTATTTTAACTCACATCGCCATGAAGTTGGGAAGAAAGCTGCGCTGGGATCCCCGGGCGGAACGCTTTGTCAATGATGAGGAGGCCAATCGCTGGCTGGACTACGCGCACCGCAAACCCTGGATTCTCTAAGAGAAGGAGGCCCATGAAAACCCATAGACATTCACTCCATCTTTTCCTCTGTATTGTTCTTGTTGCCGGACTGCAGATGGTCAATTTGACTGCAGAATCCTCTTCCATCCAGCTGCAAAAAAATGATAAACTCGGACAGCTTCACGTCCTCATCGACAGCCGCGAAGCCTTCACATATCAATACATATCCTGGTTAGATCTCCCGCATATTTATCCTATGCTGAGTCCTACAGGAAAAAACCTCCTTATCCAGCAAAATGAACCCTATCCCCACCACCGGGCTTTTTATTTTGGGGACACTGTTCGATTGAACGGCAGCCGGCCGGTCAGCATCTATAACGCCCTGTATTCCGGCCAGATGATTGGCACTAATGCCTATGGCCCCCCCTTTCGCGATCACATACGTCACGTAGAATTTGTCCGGCTGGAAACAGAGGACAACAAAGCCGTAATTGAAGCGAATTTAAAGTGGGAGATGGATGGCAGCATTCCCATTCTGGATGAAAAGCGGCATATGGTTGTCTATCCAATGGAAGATGGCGAATATTTTATCGACATCACCTACACTTTGACGGCAGCCTACGGAGATGTTGAGTTTGTCAGCGATGACGTCCATTACGCCTGGCCCTTTCTCAGAATTCATCCCAACTTCAGCGGCCAGAACGGAGGGACCATTACCTCCGACAACGGCGCTCAAGGAGAAAAGGCCACCAATATGAAGGTCGCCCTGTGGGTGGATTACTCCAATACCGTTGAAGGTAAAACAGAAGGTGTAGCCCTATTCCAAAAACCGGATGGTTTTGACCACCGCTGGCTGACGCGAGAGTACGGCATTTTTGGGCCAAGAAGGCCGGATAATTTCAGCGGAAAACCTTTTATGCTAAATAAAGAGAAGTCTCTCACACAGCACGCCGGTATTCTGGTCCACAGGGGGAATGCAAAGACAGGCCGGATTGCCGAACGCTACAAGCAATACATCACAAGTGAATGGAAGTGATGACCCGGAGGGCTTTTCTTGGCCGGGCATCATCTGCCGTGATAGCCCTGGGAATCTCACGGAATTTTTTTTGGGGAGAATCTTCTAAAACAAAAATTGATCGTATAGAACTCTTTCCTCTCCGGTATCCCATGACGGGATATTTCAAATTTTTTACCGGGCCGCATGGATCAGCCGGCCGTGCAGCTGTGATTGTCAAAATCACTGCCGATAACGGTAAAGTTGGCTGGGGGCAGGCCCTCCCTATTGCCAAATGGAGTTATGAGACGCTGGAGACATCAGAAGCCGTTCTCCGCGATTACTACACCCCAGTGCTCATTGGACGTGATCCGACAGATATTTTCGGCGCCCACGCCGCCATGGATACAGCCGTTGCCCCAGGTTTTTCAACTGGAATGCCTATCAGCCGTGCAGGGATCGATATCGCTCTTCACGATTTATCAGGTAAACTGCAGAATAAATCTCTCGCCCAGATGTGGGGAAAGCCCAAAGGAGAACCGATCACACTGAGCTGGACAGTCAATGTCACTCAAATCAAGGACGCAGCTGCCTTAATAGAAGAGGGAATAAAACGGGATTACCGACACTTCAACATCAAGGTCGCTCCCGACCCGGATTTTGACGCCGCCCTTGCCCGAGAAGTCCGGTGCCAAGTTCCTGAGACCTTTCTTTGGGCGGATGCCAATGGAGGTTATGACCCGGACACGGCTTTAAAGGCCGCTCCAATGCTGGCCGATGCCGGAGTGGATGTCCTTGAGGCTCCACTTCGGCCCAACCGCATCAGCGGGTATCAGGCACTTAAAAAACAGGGAGCATTACCGATTCTTATGGATGAGGGCGTCGTCTCTCCAGTGGATTTGAAGGAATTCATCAAACTCGGCATGTGCGACGGCGTGGCCATGAAGCCGGCGCGCTGCGGCGGTCTCTTGTCCAACAGACGGCAAATCGAGATCTGTGAGAAAAATAACCTTCTCTGGCTGGGCAGCGGACTGACCGATCCGGATATTTCCCTGGCCGCCTCACTCGGCCTCTATAGTGCCTATGGATTGAAAAAATCCGCTGCACTCAACGGACCTCAGTTTCTCACTGCCGATGTCTTAAAAACGCCTTTGAACATAAAAAATGGAGTGGCTCAAGTCCCCGACGGACCGGGCTTGGGGATCACGGTGGACGAAGATAAAATCCTCGAACTTGTAAAACTCAATAGACACTGAGAAAGATATCATGAAAC
The DNA here is from genome assembly GCA_964516025.1 of uncultured Eubacteriales bacterium. GTDB lineage: Bacteria > Acidobacteriota > Aminicenantia > Aminicenantales > Aminicenantaceae > JAUWVG01. The sequence goes on along the minus strand of CAZEWV010000099.1, from coordinate 1,794 downwards.
GAATAATGATTGTGCTTGGAATCCTCGTATTGGGCATTATGCAGTCAGCCGCCTCAGAGAAATTCAGATTCGTAGAAGATAAGGACAAAGGCACACTCACAGTGCAGGAAGGCAACACAAAAGTGCTCACTTACCGATTCGCCGATCAACTTAAGGAAGGTGTCCATCCTGAGCAGACCCGATCGTGCTATATCCATCCTCTTTACTCTCTCGATGGCCAGGTTCTCACCGATGATTTTATCAAGGACCATCCCCATCACCACGGTATCTTCTGGACCTGGCCAGTCGTCAGAACTCGAGGCCAAACCACTCAGACATGGCACCCCGCCAATTTACGGCAGCACTTCGTCCGATGGTTAGACCGTGATGCGGAAAACAAGCCGGCTGTTTTAAGCGTCGAAAACGCGTGGAAACTGGATGGAAAAGAAGTGATAGCTCTGGAAAGAGTAACTCTGCAGATTCGCCCAGCAACGGATCGAAGCCGGGTGATTGATGTAGAAATTGTCCTCCAAGCCGTCGGAGGTCCCCTAGAACTGCAAGGTGCGCAGGATGGAGGCAAAGGCTACGGAGGATTGAGTTTCCGCGGCGCTCCAATGTTTACGGGAAAAGCCGTAACATCCGACAAAGGCCCCCTGAAAAAAGACATAGATAACAAGGAATTCCTCTGGACGGATCTCTCGACAGAACAGCTGGGACTGGCCATTTTTGTGGCCCCCGGTCATCCCGATTTTCCAATTCCATGGATCACACGGAACAGCTATGCGGGATTTCTCAATCCTTCCTGGCCTGGTCTTAAGGCCGTAGTTCTAAATCCGGAAAAACCTGTTATCCTGCGCTACAGGATATATATCCACAGTGGAGATGCGACTTCCGGAAGAGTCAGTGCAGCCTACCAAAACTACATCAATTTAGGCACAAAGCATGAACAACCACCGCTCCACTAGAGCAGTGAAAGAATCTTAATAACGGCCCCTGCAACAACTACCAGGATTGCGATCACTAGCAGCACATTCCAGATCAATCCCCGTTGTCCTCGATTGACATCCTTGCCCAAATAACTTTTTTTGTTCTGTAGAATAAAAAAACCAATGTAGGCCACAGGCATCATAACCAGGTTAAAGGAAGACACAAGAACAGGCAGCCAGAGAGGCATGGCAAAAAAGGCTCCCAGGATCCCTATGTTGGCAATCATTGTGCTTACACGAAACTTCCAGCCCCGGAATTCGAAGTCCAACACCTCACTGAGCACAAAACCGCAGATAAGCATTTCAATAACAATTGTGGTCAGACACATCCCGAGTATGCCCAAAGAAAAAATGATCCGTCCCGTTGTCAGACCCACAAGAGGTTCGAGAGCAAAGCCCACATGCTCAGGTCCTTTGACTTCTATTCCCTTGACATAAAGAGTGTTGGCACAGGCAATAATAACAAAACTGGTAGCTAACACAAATGGGAAAAACATAGACGTTCCCAGATCGAAGTTCTTCAGTTTTTGGTGTTCTTTTCCCCACCCTCTGGCCAATAGTGTATAGGGATAAAGGAAGGTCATATTGATCCCCACGGCCGCCCCCAACTGACCGAGGACAATCGTGATACCTTTATAGTCTTTAGGAATATGGAAATGAAAGAGACCCTTGAACAGTTCTCCCCAGTTAATACCTGTTTTAAGCACAACGAGAAAAAAAGCCAGCACCATAACCATTAACATGTACTTAAGAATCCTCTCAAAAAACCGGATAGACTTCCGGCTGCCCCGCTCATAGCTCCAGCATATCCAAGTTCCAAAAACAAGGA
>CAZEWV010000098.1:3417-8712 GCA_964516025.1 uncultured Eubacteriales bacterium | reverse complement strand
CTCTTTTCCCTTTACAGTACCGGGCAGAAATATTTTGCCAATCAGGATGCCCATGTGGATATTCTCAATGACAGCCGATTGACTTTGACTATGCTCACCCGAGACATTAAAGAGTCCGTTCAGGTTGTTCCCGGTCCAGTTGATGTGGGGGGGACAAACTATTCCACCTCAGCCAATTGTATCGTCCTCAAAGTTCCATCCGTAGGTGCTGACGGACTGATTATCGACATCGACAACGATTTTGACTATATGGTTTACCTCGTGAATCCAAATAACTTCAAGGAACTGCAGAGGATTGTCGACGGAAAAGATGGCGTGTCTTCCCGGTTGGATGGGAATAGGTTGTTGAGCGGAAACATTGACTCGCTTGTGCTGTCTTTCCTGGATACCGATGGTGTAACTGTTGCTGACTATGCTGATTCGGCCATTGTTGATATCGCTTTGACAACACTCAAGAAGGGTGTCCAGAGGACATACCAGGAGACCATGAATACGCGGACAAAACTCCGGAATAAAGAGGAGCCCTGAGAATAAGGATATAAATAAGGGAAGGCTCTTTTTGAATTGGCGGAATGAAAAAAATATATGGTTCGGCCTATCTTCCGAACTCCACATTTAATCTACAATAAAACATCGATATCTATGGAGCCGAAAAATTCATTCCTTAACCACCACTCTATTTTTTCTTTTAAGGGATTTATGAAGAAATCTGATTCGAAATAAATCCAACAACATTTCCGCAGAGCTGGTAAGGACATGGACACGGCTCTCAGGAAAGTTCCTCCAGGTTACAGGGATTTGTTTGATTCTGTATCCCAGTTTTCGGCTGAGGTAGAGAGTTTCGACATCAAAACCAAATCCCGTGAGTTTGACCCTGCGGAAAACATCCAGTGCGGCCTGTCTGTGAAAGAGTTTGAATCCGCATTGTGTATCTTTTATGCCTCGTAAAACAAGAAGCCGGACGAAAAGATTGAAAGTTTTTCCCATATTTTCCCGAAGGAATGACTGGTGGACTTGGATATTTGAATCAGATAAGGCGCGGGAACCGATCAAAACATCGTATTTATCTACCCAGGGGAAAAAATAATCAAGATCCTCGATGGGCGTAGAGAGATCGGCATCTGTAAAAAGAATCAAACGGCCTCGGCTGTCCAATATTCCTTCTTTGACCGAGTATCCTTTCCCTTTATTCTCAACCCGGCACAAGAGGCGGAAATTGGGCCAGTTCTTGAGGGCCTCCTTAGCGTATTGATCTGTCAAATCTGTACAGCCGTCACTGACAACGATGATTTCACTTGAGTAGTCCTGTCGATCCAAATATTCCCGGATCTTTTTTAGCGTATTTGAGATACGACGGTCCTCATTATAAGCAGGGATCACTACCGACAGAAAGATATCATCTTCAAAGCGCTTACTCATCCATTTTTGTGTTAAGTCATAAATGAAGATCATTATAGCGAAATCGCCGCCTAAAGGCGATAAAGAAGCCTAACTATTGAAGGTAGGAGGAAGATTTGTTATACATCGTGTTAATGAAGGAGGCTGCGATTGATTACAAGATGTTTGTCTATGAGGGAGCAGGGCATGCATTTTTTAACGATACGAGTTCGCGCTTTCACGAAGAGGCAGCCGCACTGGCATGGAATCGGACCATCGAGTTTTTTAACGGGAAGCTTAAGACTTGACGAGGTCCTGTTTTTTCCATTGGGCGGCCACCTGAGAAACAAAAGGCCGGCAGTGGTTAAAAAAACGTTTGTACCCCTTACATAGGTAGTTGAGTCCTTCCTCGCCGTCAGGCGTCAGGAGGAAGCGATTTTTCGGACACTCTCCATGGCACATAGGACGAACCTCGCATTCCCGGCAGTAGCGTGGTAAGGAGTCCAGTTTGGCTAAACCAAATTCTCTCTGTTTAGGGCTTTCAAGAAGCTTTACAAGAGGAGTCTCCATAATGTTTCCAACCCGGTGGGCTTGGTCGACAAAATGATCGCATGAAAAAAAATCTCCATTGTGTTCGACAATCGGAAGAAAACTTACATACGGAGCATCGATCTGTTTGAAAAAACGGTAGATCTGAATAGGGGACTGGACGTTTTCCGCATTCACCACACACAGGATATCGAAGGAGATATTGTGTTTCCGTATAAGCTCATACGCACGCATTGCCTTTTTGTGTGTAGGCCTTAAGTCTTTAGTCAAGCGGAAGCTGTCATGTTGTTCCTGAGGACCGTCCAGGCTGAGCCCGACAGAAAAGTCTTCAGATGCGAAAAAACGGCACCATTCTTCATTGAGGAGGATTCCGTTGGTCTGGATTCCATTGAGAATGTTCTGTTGCGGAGATTGGTGTTTCTTCTGCAGCTTGACGATACGGTGAAAGTAGTCCAATTCCAGGATTGTGGGTTCTCCTCCATGCCAGGAAAAACGGACCTTTGGATCAGGGTAAACTCGGAGGTGCTGCTTAATGTACTCTTCCAGGATGTTTTCGGACATGCGAAACGAAACATCTTGTGAATAGAGGTGTTTCTTTTTCAAGTAATAGCAGTAAACACAGTTCAGGTTGCAGAGAGAGCCTGCCGGTTTGACAAAAATCTGAAAATCTCGGGACGCTAAGTCCACTATTTTTTTTTTTTTAGGAAGGGGATGCCATTAACCATCCAATCCGGAGCTGGTTTGCCCTTAAGGTAATGGTCATAGAACTGTTCCATACGTGTTTGAAAATCAATTTTGTTCTCGAGCTTGGAAGCGTGATGCCCCTGTCCCGGATAGGAAACCAGGATTACGTTTTTTCCATTAAATCGTAGAGCGTTATAGAATTCAATGGCCTGCAGCCATTCCACCGAACCGTCAGCTGTTCCGTGCAGAACCAGCAGGGGTGTATCCATTGTTCGAGCATGAAAAACGGCCGATTCATTGATATAAAGCTCGAGGTCATCAAAAGGATTGGTTCCAAAGCGGCCCTGCCCATAGTAATCGTAACGGTGTTGATTAGTGCCTGAGGATTTCCAGAGCTGATTAAAATCCGAGAGCAAATTGGTCGCTGCAGCTCCGGAAACAATAGCCGCAAACATATTTGACCGTCCTGCGATCAGTGCCGATCCCTGCCCGGAAAAGCTGTGCCCGTGAAGCCCAACTCGTTTGGGATCGGCATAGCCCATTTCGATTACTTTTTTGACAGCGGCCTCCACACAGTCGAGCATGTCCGAATGTGTGGTGCGTGTGTTGAAATGGATATCCGGCAGCAGCACAAGGTAGCCGTTGCTGACATATTTGTAAAACATGGGGGTATCCCGATAGATCATGCGGGAAAACCTGTTGAGGTTTTGAGAATTCTTTTCGTAAAAATCGACAAGCATGGGAAGTTTTTGGCCCTTCTGGTAATCATCCGGTATGCAGAGTACACCCTGCAGGCGTTTGCCATCTTTGTTTGTGTATTCGATTTGGATGTTGGATCCCCACTTGTATTCAGACTGCCAGGGATTGGCGTCGGTGAAACGTTGGGGATTGAGAAATGTGTGGTCACTGATATAGTAATTTGGAAAATCTCTGGGAGTTTCAATAGTGTACATGTACTTATCGGCTTTTTTTGCCTTGGTTAAGCGCCCAAAATATTTATCCTCATAAACATTCCTTTCCAGTTTTCCCTTTTTTAATGTGTAAAATCCCGCTTTTTTGGTCCACTGACCAAATGCAGACAGAATAACCGGATTGGAGAGGTCTATAAACTTTTCTTCAGAGTCTGTTCTGACATAGCGAAAACGGATGTCTTCTTTTGTCCCCAATCCTGAAGTCAGGTTAGTTGGTGTGCTGCTGTCGAGCGGCTGGAGCCAGAGGTCGTATTTATGCGTGAGAATGACCGACCTTTTATCCTTTGTCCAGCCGGTGATTCCATAGGGTGGTTTTGTACCTGGATGATCATAGTCTTTCCTGATAAAACTGACAGGTGCGTTTTCCGTCAGGTTGACGATCTTGCCGGATTCGATGACATAATCCCAGATGTGGCCGTCTTTCCAATACAGATAATGTTTGCTGTCTGGAGACAGGCCTAAAACCTGTTTTTGACCCTTAAACATTAGAGTCCGTTCATTCGTGCGCGTATTCACCCTGTAATAATCGGCTTGAGTTTCCTTCCAGTCGGAGATGTAGGCCTTATCGTCCCGGCCAATTCCCCATTTTGTTTTCTCAGAGATGGAAATGGTCCTCATCTTTTCATCGGTCAGCTGAAGGAATTGTTTGTCCTTCCAGTTGTAAACGGACCTGTATGTGAAATTCCGGTCTCTTGCGGCACGCTTCATCTGGACTGATTGTAAGACTTCGTCCTCCCAGTGCCAGATATCGACATCGGCGACAGGATTTTCGTCCTTTTTTTTCTTTTCAGGGACCTTCTCCTGCTCTTTTATCCCGCAAAAAATCATCATGGTGTCCTCACTCCAGAAAAGAGCTCCTCGTGAGCTTTGTCTACTCCTTCCTCTGGATTGTGACGCTGTTTTTTCTGAAATCACCACGCCCTCAGGAAAACTGGCATCCTTCGACGGATCATATTCGATCCGTGTGGGATGGTCTCCATTTAGACCGACATAGGCTACGAGGATATTGTCTTTTTGTGTGAACTCTTTTGATTGTGTCCCTTTTAGAGTGGCCAGGGCTGTTCCCTTCTTGTCCCAAGTGAGATGGGCATAGTCGGCGCTGCCGCTGTCTAAAGTTTGAATAGCACCTGAGTCGAGGTCGATCAAATACAGACCGTTTCCGGCTTTGTCTGCAGCGTCGATAGTGTAGGCCAATTGAGTTCCCGGCTTGTTAAACGCGAAGCTGTCTACGTTTCCGAGATTAAGGTCGGTACCTTTGGATAAATTGCGCAGGATAAGGTCAGTACCGCTGAACTTGGCTTTGGTATCGGGCTTGGTCTTTTTGACGGCTAAGAACTGAGAACCTTTTGAAAAAATAAAGGATGCGACATTCTCCCAGGTGATTTTCTCTCCTGTCTGGAGATTCATCAATTGTGCTTTGTTGGGAACAGGTTTTTTGTCTTTGCGGAGTTTTTTTGCCTCTTTCCACGGAAGGCTGACAGTAGCGGTAAGCCAATGGGAATCATCTGAGAATAGAGGGCGTGATCCACGCGGGATTTTATGCCTTTTGTCGGATGTCAGACTTTGAACATAGAACAAGTCGTCAGACTTTTCCTTTTTATAGCCGAATGTCATCCATGTCCCATCATCAGAGATGGATGTGGAGACAATGCTCTGCCAGCGGGCATAGTCGTCTATGGTGAACGGTCGCTGTTCCGGTTTATCCTGCCCGGCC
>CAZEWV010000098.1:0-3317 GCA_964516025.1 uncultured Eubacteriales bacterium | reverse complement strand
GCGGGCATAGTCGTCTATGGTGAACGGTCGCTGTTCCGGTTTATCCTGCCCGGCCTGGGACACCGAACCGATAACCATAAAAACACATAAGATAAGCGACAGACGCTTTTGAATGAATGTCATGGTGTTCTCCTTTGAAACTAGTAATCCCTCTATTTACAAATTACTTGGATATTTATTTATGAATAGCATTAAAAATCTGTATAGAGTAAGGCCATTTCAGTGTATTACACATACAAAATGGAAAAAAACTATTTAATTTTCGTTTTGGATTTCTGCAGCGACTTTGGCCACTTCACGCATGACACGAAGAAGATTTCCTCCCCAGATTTTATTTATGTCTTTGGCAGAGTACCCGCGCCGGATCAGTTCATCGGTCATATTTTTGGCTTCTGCATGGTTGTTAAAACCGGGAATGCCGCCCCCTCCGTCAAAATCAGTTCCAATACCGACATGGTCAATCCCCACAACTTTTACAACGTGATCGATGTGATCGACCATATCTGTCAGCCCTGTGGAAGGGTGGATTTTTTCTATCTCTCTCAATCGTTTTTCATATTCTTCTAGTTTTGGTCTGAGAGCTTCGCGGTCTTCTTCGGACATCCTGAATATCTCTCTTCTGCCGGGCAGCTCCAATTCCTCTCGGAGTTCCGCGACGGCTTTCCGGTGTTCAGGTGTTTCGGCCTTTAAGAAGCTGCCCAAAGCCACAATCTGAATCACACCGCCGTTTTCGGCCAGTGCTTTTAACTGATCATCGGTCAGGTTGCGGTTATGAGGGTTGAGTTCGGCGCAGCCTGAATGAGTGGCCAGGATAGGGGCTTTGGAGAGTTCAATCAGATCCCAAAAGGATTTTTCTGCGATATGGGACACGTCACACATAATCCCAAGTCTGTTCATTTCAGCCACCACTTTTTCGCCGAAATCCGAAATTCCGTTATGAAGAGGTTCGTCCGGTCCGGAGGAGTCGCAGATCTGGTTGTGCTGGCTGTGAACAAGGGTGATGTAGCGTACTCCCAAGTTATAATATTCTTCAACCAGGGCCAGGTTATCGCCGATCGGAAAGCCGTTTTCAATCCCTATCATGATGGCTCTTTTTCCGGTTTTGACGATTCTTTCAATATCATAAGGCGATACAGCCAGTTCACATCTGTCCGGATACATTTGTTCGGTTAGACGATGCATCGCTTCGATCTTTGTCATGACGGCTTCATGCGCTTTTTGGGAGGCCTCAACACTCAGATCATCCCTGTTGCCAACATAGGCTGCAAGAAATACGCCGTCCACTCCTCCATTTTCCATCTTAGTTAGATCGCATCGAAGTCTTGGATTGTCGATGCCGGGATCCATCTCTTCTGTGGCATAATTGGCCCCGATGTCCACATGTGTATCGAGAGTAATGGCATTTTCATGGATGTCGATAGGTTGTTGTGTGCATGAGGTATAGAATGCCATGCAGACGATTGAAAAAATGATAAGCCCTAAAAATGTCTTCATAAGTATCCCTCCAGAGATTGTTTTTTTCCTCTTTGAATATCGCATAGATATATCACGGTATAGGTAAGAGTTCAATCATTAAAATCTGTTTATGGTATAATCCTCTGAAATCATGACAACGCGCAGAGAATTTCTCAAGTCGCTTGCTTTCGGAGCAGGGAGTCTGACTTTTGGACCCCAGCGGAAGCGAATAAAGCCGAAGATTTTTCGGGCTGCTGCTCTTGAATCCAGGGTGGGAAAGCCGAATCCTTTTTTATCCAGAGAAGGAAAGCCTATTCTAGTGTGTATTGAAGGGTATGACATCAGGACGATGCTGAGCAAAGGGCTGCAGGCTTTGGGAGGATTAAATAGATTGGTGACCATGCGCCAGGATGTGATGATCAAACCCAATTTAGTGCTGCGCGAATCAGATCCAGGCTTTCCTCAATATCCGACAATGTCGAGCCCGGATACGATAAGTGAACTCATTGTCTTGCTTAAAGATGTAACCGGTAATGTGAGTGTGGGAGATCAGGGCGGAGAAGACCAGTCCCTTATTTATGAAAAACTGGATCTGGCAAATGCGGTTGTGGGTTTGGGCGCGGATTTGATCGATTTTGAAACGCCGTCCTCAGGTATCTACAACGTACGAAAAAGTACATGGAGTCCGGCTGTGCCGGATTTTAAGGTGTTTGCTCCGGTTTATGACGCCACTATACTCATCAACCTTTGTAATCTCAAACGTCATGGCAGTGCTTTTATGACATGTGCCATCAAAAACAACTTTGGTGCTCTCCAGGGGCGCGCCATATCCGGAACACGGGGTTATATGCACCGCAATCCCAATTATTCTACAGAGTTTATCGAAGAACTGGCGGATGTCGCGGCTTTGATCAATCCTGAGCTGACAATTGTCGATGCCCGGCATATCATGATTGGCAATGGGCCGACTTTATCTGCTCCCGGGGCTTTAATTAAAGAAGGAATCAACAAGCTGGTTCTCAGCGGGGACATGGTGGCCTCAGATGCCTACTGTGCTGAGCGGATTCTTGGAATTCATGATTCCGGTTTCTTATCCACATCTATTTCACCAACTCTCGAAAGAGCCAAACAATTGGGACTGGGGACAGCAGATCTCAATCAGGTGGAGATTCTAGAGATCGATGAGTTCTGGGAGCCCTTGGTTAAGAGAAGTGTTATCCGCCGGTAGAAGGCTTTTTTGATAGGAAAGATCCAAATTTTTGTAGAAATTGTGCAAAAAAATCCAGTTATTACGACTAAAATTAAAGAACTTATGAGATTTCAAAAACGGACAAGCTCAATCTGGAAAATATTTTGTCTTCTTGTTTTGGTTATGATTGTGGGGCAGGGATGCACAGCTAGGATTCATTCGACAACTTTACCCAGGTCTTTTCCACCTGCTCCTGCTCTTTTAGGCTACACCATTCAAACGGGTGCTTTTTCCTTAGTGGACAATGCCATAAGGATGACAGACTCATTGAACAAACGGGGCTATGAGGCGTTTTATTTTGTCCATGAGTCAGGGCTGTTTAAAGTCCGTATGGGGAATTTTCCAAACCGGAAAAAAGCGGATTTGAGAGCGAAAAGACTGCTGGACAAAAATGTCATTACTGATTATTTTATTGTACCTCCAAGAGAATATCCTTCTGCAGGAAGTCGGGCCTGGAATGAACAATCATTCCGGGAGAGGCTGGTGGCCACAGCTAGGAATTTTATAAGTTATCCATATACATGGGGTGGAGAGTCTCCAGAGGAAGGTTTTGACTGTAGCGGGCTTGCTTTGGCCGTGTACCATATTAACGGCTTTAGTCTGCCCCGTACGT
>CAZEWV010000097.1:0-8715 GCA_964516025.1 uncultured Eubacteriales bacterium | reverse complement strand
TATGGTGCGTTGGAAGAAGGGTAGGAATTTAGAATCGTATCTTGTAGGCCTTTCCTGATTTTTGCTTCTCCGCTAAAATCCGGATAGATTATTTTTATTTATTTCCCTTCTATTGAAACCGGCATAATAAAAACTGATGGTTCTATTTCTGTGTTGATTTTTATGTTTTCAATTTCCATGGAGCGGTATCGCGTGCCATATTCTGATTCGATAAGAAAAGGGAATTTCAAACGGTCCACATCTTCATAATTACTGAAAAATGTCTCCAGGTTAGTTTTTATTCCAAAATCATAGGTATCACCAGTCATGCCAATTTCCAGAAATGAATCAGCCTCAATGTACCAGAATTCAATAGTCGAATCCGCCAAAGTCACTTTTAGTTTATAGCAATCTTTATCATCAAACATTTCTTTGCCTTCCAGTTCAACCTGGTGGGATTTTTTTGTATAATTCCAGAAAACCGGTTCAAAATATCGCTCCCGCAAAGTAACTTTATCCAGGTTGTTTTTTGAAGGAATAACTTGCGGTTTTTCATACGGCGGTCCCATAAGCGGATTTATCCACCAAGCTTTTTGTCCATCATAGGCATGGGTAACAAATTTATTGATTCTTGTACTATCAAAACGATAGAGGTCCGGCCTTTGGCGCCATATTTTAAAAGGTTCCGGTTCGCTAAAACTGACATATATTCCTTCCATGGTTATGTTTTCCACTTTAGCCCATTGCTTTGCACCACCACGTGCCTCAATATTTTTTTGGATGATGTCGTCAACCGATAACGTTTTTGTCGTACTGCATTGGTAAGTACAAAATACCAGCAAACTTAATAACAAAACAGATTTGATTATACTTTTCTTTGATTTATTTTGTGAGATCATAGCAGGCCATCTCCTTTTGATTTCTCAGATAAATTTTTCCATCTGCAAATGTTGGGGAAGTCCAGGATTTTCCTTCAATAACCTGTGCTTGGGCGAGTTCTTTGTAACCTGTTGGAGTAGCTTCGATCATGGCTAACTTACCACGATCGCTCAGAACGAGCAGCTTATCATCGGCAATAATCAATGATCCTTTTCCATAACCCCGGGTGGACCATTTTCTTTGTGCAGTTTCAGCAACCAAACACTTTAGGGTTGAACTACTGAATCCGTAAATATGGTCTTTGTGATAAATAGAGCTGTTGAAATGATTTCTCATTTCCTTATTATGCCAAACTGTTTCGATCTTCCCGTCTGATAAAACTTGGATAAGCAAACAGCCGTTTTCCACAGAGCTAGAAATAAACACTTTGTTCGGCGGCACAAAAACCGGCATGGCAATGATCTGGGGCAAAGATGGCCCACGCCATAGAATTTTGCCATTTGAAGAAACAGAAACGGCTTCGTCAAGTATTTTTCTCTCACCATCTTCTTCAATCATGCGTGCAACAGTAAAAACAGATTGTTCTACATTGTTGATGACCGCCGTAAATGGCGAAGAATGACCGGCAGTGCTTTCACCAACTTGCCAAATAGTTTTTCCTGTTTTTTTATTGAGACCAATAAATGCTGAATTTTTGCCACCTCCATGAATCATTAAGGTTTCACCCAGAATTAATGGACAAGTGGAAAATCCTCGCAAAGGCCGCTTGATTTTAAATTTATCTGTTAGTGATACTTTCCAAATTTGTTTTCCGGATTTTATGCTTACACAGTACAACCCACCGTGAGAATTTAGGATATAAGCAAAATCCCCATCGATGGTTGGTGTGGAACGGGGTCCGTTTCCCATTTCCTCAACAAACATTTTTCCCAGGGCAAACCGCCAGACTTCTTTGCCGGTTGCCTTTTCGAAACTAACCAAAAACTCAGTGTTATCTTCTGCAAATGCTGTTATGAGCTGCTCGCCGGCAATCACGATTCCGGAAAAGCCCTCACCAATTGGCTTCTTCCACACTTGAAAAGGTTGACTCCCATCAGGCCAAGCTTTGATAGAAGTCTTAGATATCGCAACTCCATCTCGATTGGGACCACGATATTGTGACCATTCATTATTGCCATTATGACTGCTGATGGACTCTTTTTTAGATTGTCCATCTTCATTCATGATTTTAGAATTGCCTGTGGAACTTAAACAGTGAATGAGGAGCAAACAAAACAAAATACGTACTGAGAACCTGCATTTTTTAATTGTCATAATCTTCCTTTTTCCTGGCATTATACTCTAATCGTGTAGTGCTGTTAAGGCCACTGCAGTGAAGATTTCTTGAAAGCAGGATATTTCTTCAAGTAGCAACTCTTCTCTGAGGAAGCACCTAATGAATGGAGGTTTGTCCTTTCCCTCCAGTTCTGCTAATATTTGAGTTCAATAAAAAATGAAAACGATTCTACCAAATCCCACTTTTGTCAGAGGAGAGAGTCCATTATGTTAAGAATAAGCAGATGTCTAATGGTGGTTTTTATTTTGATCGGTTCCATTTCCGGAATGGTTGTCCAGGATGATAAAAACGAAACAAACTGGCCGAGCTTTCGAGGCCTCAATGCGAGAGGATTTTCTGATGGCCAACCGACTCCCGTGACCTGGAATATTGAAAGCAAAAACAATATCGAATGGAAGACGGCCATTCCGGGTCTGGCTCATTCGAGTCCTATCATCTGGGAAAATCGTATTTTCATCACAACTGCAATTAGTGAAGATGAGAATCCGGAGCTGAAGACGGGACTCTATGGGACCATCAATCCGGTCGAAGAGGATGCAGTCCACCAATGGAAAGTGTACTGTCTTGACAAAAAAACAGGCAAGATTTTATGGGAAAAAACGGCACATGAAGGAGTCCCAAAAGTCAAACGGCATCCCATGGCCACTCACGCCAACTCAACGGCGGCAACGGATGGACATTATGTTGTGGCCTTTTTTGGTTCCGAGGGGCTCTACTGTTACGACCTGGACGGGGAATTGGTCTGGAAGAAAGATTTCGGCGTTCTGGATTCTGCGTTTTTTTCTGTCCCTACAGCCCAATGGGGATTCGCCAGTTCACCTGTGATCCATAATGGAGTTGTAGTGGTGCAGTGTGATGCTTTGAATACCGCTTTCCTGGCTGCCCTGGAGATCAAGACCGGGAAAGAACTCTGGAGGACTCCGCGTGAGGACTACCCCACTTGGAGCACGCCGGCGATTCATGTCGGAGAACAGAACACTCAGATTATTGTCAATGGTTTCAAACATATCGGTGGGTATGATTTTCAGACAGGTGAAGAGCTTTGGAAAATTGTGGGAGGAGGGGATATCCCTATCCCTACTCCTGTGGTTGTGGGTAACCTTGTTTACATCAATAGTGCGCATGGACGGATGTCTCCGATTTATGCCATCAAATTGGATGCCCAAGGCGACATCTCTCTCAAGGGTGAAACGACATCTAATGACAAAATCGTCTGGAGTGTCCGACGGGGGGGAGCCTATATTCAAACGCCTCTCATTTATGGGGATTATCTCTATAATTTGAACTGGAATGGCTCACTCATCTGTTTCCATGCAATAACAGGTGAGCAGATCTACAAGGAGCAGATTGGGAAGATGGAGGCCTTTGCGGCATCAGGAGTGGCGGCAGACGGAAAATTGTATTTTTCCAGTCAGGAAGGGGATGTCTATGTAGTAAAAGCCGGCCCAAATTTTGAGATATTGGCCACAAATTCAATGGACGATGAAAATCTGGCCACACCTGCGATCTCAGATGGCAAACTGTATTTTCGAACGCATCATTATCTTGTGGCTATTGCAGACAAATAAATTGTGATTTTTGTAGATGTGTTCCCATCGAGTCTCCTCGAGTTGACGGAGAAAAACCAATACATTATCATAGTACTAATTCAATAGGATTAGTGTATATACTGGAGGTTCACGGTGAAGAAAAAATTCAATTTTATCCTTATTGTTTTTCTGTTTAGTTTTTCCACTCTTTTTGCCCAAATTGACTCCCAATGGCGTGGCCCCAATCGTGACGGAGTATTTCCCAACGAGAGTCTATTAAAGTTGTGGCCCAAAGATGGCCCTGAACTTCTATGGGATGTGGATGGTCTTGGTGCCGGGTATTCGTCTCCGGCTGTCACTTCAAACCGTGTCTATGTGACAGGGATGACAAAAGGAGCGGGATTCCTTATTGCTTTTGACATGAATGGCAAACAGGTCTGGAGGAGATCGTATGGCTCGGAATGGTCGGGCAGTAGTCCCGGCGCCCGCACGGCCCCCACGGTTGTTGGCCGTCTCATCTATCTTATGAGTGGGGAATGTCAGGTCGTTTGTCTTAGTACTGAGGGAAAAGTTGTCTGGTCAAAAAACCTTATGCAGGATTTTGGAGCCAGGAATATCGAATGGGGGATGACGGAATCTCTGCTTGTCGATGGAGATCGAGTTTTTTGTACTCCCGGAGGCAGTGATACCATGATGGCTGCGCTGGACCGATTTTCCGGAAAAACAATCTGGACAATCAAGGGAAACAGTGAAAAGTCCGGTTATTGCTCACCTCGTCTTGTCAAACATGGGCAAAGGAGGCTGATTTTAACCATGACAGCCAAATCTGTAGTAGGAATTGATGCCGATACGGGAGAATTTCTGTGGCAGCATTCACACGTCACTGAATATGACGTCAACGCCAATACTCCTCTCTATAAAGATGGATACATATATACTGTCAGTGGATATGACACCGGCGGCCAGATGTTCCAGCTTTCCGAAGATGGGAAAAGTATCACACGAATTTGGGCCAAAGACACTCTCGACAGTCAAATGGGAGCCGTCATTCTGTTCAATGGTTTTATCTACGGTTCCGGACATCAGAACAGAGGATGGTACTGTTTAGACTGGAAAACAGGAGAGGTTCAATTTTCAGCCAGAGAAGTCGGAAATAAAGGAGCCATCATTTTTGGGGATGGTTTGTTGTACTGTTACAGTGAAAGGGGGGATGTGGCATTGGTCAAACCGAATCCACAGAAGTTTGAAGTGTTGAGTTCATTTCGGATCACAAAAGGATCGGATGAGCACTGGGCTCATCCGGTTATCGCGAAGGGACGTCTTTATATTCGACATGGGAACACTTTGATGGTTTATAATATAGCCAGATAGATGAATGAAAAAACTCTTAACCAAATAACTATCTTCGGAACAGTTTTTATCGGATTGATTTTTCTGAGCTGGTGGTTTCTCTATAATCCGGTCAAAGATTTTGTCGAGAGTCTTCCCGGCAGGGACAACAGGCCTGAGGGTTTCATCAGCCTTGGTGAGGCCGTGAACATGGGAGCTTTGTTTTCTGGATTTGATGGTGTCCCATCTGAAATTCAAGGAAGTTGGCCGAGGTTTAGAGGAGCCGCATTCGACAATATCAGCAGTGAAAATATCCGGCTGGCCGACAAGTGGGGAGAATCCGGACCGGAAATACTGTGGTCCATAGATCTTGGAGAAGGACATGCCGGACCGGTTGTGGCCAATGGCAGGGTATACGTACTTGATTATGACGAAGAAATACGAGCAGATATATTGCGCTGTTTTTCTTTTGATGACGGCACTGAGATCTGGAGGCGGGGATATGAGATCAACATAAAAAGAAATCACGGGATGTCACGGACGGTCCCTGCCGTATCGGATAAATACGTTGTGACCATAGGGCCGAAATGCCACGTCATGTGTGTGGATGCTTTTACCGGTGATTTTATGTGGGGCATCGACCTTCAAAGAGAATATGAGGCTGAGGAGCCTCTCTGGTATACGGGGCAGTGCCCCCTTATCGACGGGTCCACTGCCGTGATTGCTGTAGGGGGAACCTCACTGCTTATCGGAGTTGACTGCGAAACAGGTGAGATTATTTGGGAAACACCCAACCCCAATAACTTGTCAATGTCACATTCTTCGGTATGGCCGTTTACTATTCACGGTGTCAGGATGTACCTCTACAGTGCCATTGGAGGGATTGTGGGTGTTTCGGCGGAAGAGGACACGGTAGGTCAGATTATCTTTGAATCCAAACTATGGAATCATAATGTTGTGGCTCCTTCCCCAATACATCTGGGAGACGGTAAAATTTTTCTGACAGCGGGATACGGAGCCGGAAGTCTGATGTTGCAACTCAGCATCCGTGATGGAGTTTTTACGGCTGAAGCCCTACAAACCTTGAAGCCCGAAGAGGGAATGGCTTCCGAACAGCAGACGCCCATTTATTATAAAGGGCATCTCTTTTCGATTTTGCCCAAGGATGCCGGGCCTCTCCGCAATCAGCTGGTCTGCAGCCATCCCGATGACGTCAGCCAATTTGTCTGGTCCAGCGGAAAGACCAACCGCTTCGGGCTCGGTCCGTACATTGTTGCCGATGATAAGTTCTATGTTTTGAGTGATGACGGTGTTTTGACCGTCCTTGAGGCCAGCGCAAAGGAATATAAACAGCTGGCACAAGCCAAAATACTTGATGGTGTAGATGCTTGGGGGCCCTTAGCCATTGTCAGCGGCAGGATGCTGGCACGTGATTCCCACAGGATGGTTTGCATAGACTTAAGAGCCCCGGCTTTTTAAAGAGAAAAACAAATGGCAGCATTCAAAATAAAAAAGGATCGGATTTGGACGGGTGCCATCATAATAATCTCTATGATGGGAATTCTGTTTTTTGGCTATAAAGCCATCTATGAGAATTCAAGGCGAAACCAGGACAATCCTTTTGAATACAACATTGAAAGATACAAGAAAAGTGATGCCAGTCTCGTTCATTTTTCTGAAGTCGACCGGATTCCGCTCGAACTGCCGCACGTTTATGGTCTTGCAGTTGGACCGGATGACAACATCTACGTCTCCGGAGACGAGGCCATTCATATTTTCAGCAGAGATGGAATCCATCAATCCAAGATTTCTGTGGACAAGCCTGTTTACTGCCTTGCTGTCGAAAAGAATCGGGATGTGTACGTAGGGATGAATGACCATGTTGAGGTATACGATTTGGATGGCACCAAAAAAGCCGAGTGGGAATCACCGGGAGAAGAAGCGATTTTCACCTCGATCGCCCTCTCGGAAGATTTTGTCTTTGTTGCCGATGCAGGAAATCTGATTGTCTGGAAGTTTGATAAATCTGGAAATCTTCTCCAGAGAATTGGTGAAAGAGACGAGAACAAAGATATTCCCGGCTTTATCATTCCTAGCCCGTATTTCGATGTGGCTGTCGATCCGGATGGATTTCTCTGGGCGGCCAACACCGGGCGTCATTCGCTCGAAAACTATACATTGGACGGTGGTTTCAGGACATCCTGGGGAGAATTCTCTATGGACTGGGATGGTTTCTGCGGCTGCTGTAATCCGTCACATTTTGTTTTTCTGGAAGACGGGTCCCTAGTCACGAGTGAAAAGGGTTTAGCCAGAATCAAGGTCTACAATCAGATTGGAGAGATGGTGTCCATCGTGGCCGGACCTGACAAGTTTGTCGAAGGCACAGTTGGACTTGATTTGGCCGTGGATTCAGCCCAAAGGATCCTTGTCTTGGATCCCAAGCAAAAACTCGTCCGATTATTTACAAAAAACCAAGAGAAGTAATTAGGAGAATACGCAAATGATGGATCAAACAAAAGTCAAAAACAGGCGTGATTTTATAAAGGATGGAATGCGGGCTGTTTTATTAGGCGGTTTTGTGTTTACAGGACTGTTCCTGGGTTGGCGAGGACGTGCAAATTCCGGAACAGATATCTCATGCTTCATAGATTTACCCTGCAGAAGCTGTTCGATAATCAAGCGCTGCCCTGAATCTTTAGCCTTCCAGGAACGGAAAAAAAGGTCTGAAAGCAGGAGTTTGAAGTGACAAAAAACAGACAAAAAAATCCGGTAAAAAGGAGGGATTTTATCCGGAAAACTCTGCACACAGTTGCCGGTTTGACCATCACGGGACTCGCAGGGATTCTGTTCAGCAAGTCGTCTTCCGAGGAGATGGTCTGGCAGCTGGATCCCAGCATCTGTATCCAGTGTGAGAAATGTGCGGTCAATTGTGTCCTCAATAATTCTTCTGTCAAATGTGTCCATTCCTTCTCTATGTGCGGATACTGTGACCTGTGCAGCGGTTATCTTCAGCCGGGAACCAGGAACAGGGATACAGGGGCGGAAAGTCAGCTCTGCCCTTCAGGTGCGATCACACGGGATTATGTTGAAATCCCTTATTTTGAATACACAATAGATGAAAAATTGTGCATCGGCTGCGGCAAATGTGTCAAGGGATGCGGATCTTTTGGGAACGGATCCCTTTACTTGCAGAACCGGCACGACCGCTGTCTGAACTGCAATCAGTGTTCGATTGCCCGGAGGTGCCCCTCTCAAGCCTGGAGCCGCGTGCCGGCCAGCCATCCCTACCTTCTCAGAGGAGATGAGAACCAGAGATTTCTCAAAGGTTGAAATTTACGGACATGAAACAAGGCAGAATAAAAAAAGGAAAAATCTTTATCACTATCTTCCTGTTGTTATGTCCGCTGCTCTGCCTGTCGCAGATTCAGGAGCGATTCCCCAAACCCGATTTTGAGACAGACTATCTTCGTCCCGATTTTCTAACTCCGTTACCTCGAGCTGCGGCTTGGGAATATATCGATATTTTTGTTCTGGCCGCGGCTCTGTTTTTGGCCACCTATTTTGCCTACAAACTGCGGTCGCGGCGACACATCTTCTTCTTGATGGTTTTTTCTCTGGCCTATTTTGGATTCTTCAGGAAAGGATGTGTCTGCTCGATTGGGG
>CAZEWV010000096.1:0-8760 GCA_964516025.1 uncultured Eubacteriales bacterium | reverse complement strand
AGAGCAAAATCATCACTGAGGAAAAAGGCTGTGACTGCCCCAACTGCCCCGTTTACATGCAGATGAATATGAAAAATGGGTATTACTGCACCAGAAAATCAGAGCTGGAACAAGAGATGGCCAAAATGGCCTGAATTTAGATTTTATTTAAGGCCCTAAAGTTTATCGCTGGAAAATAGTGAATAATCCTATCGCATATCTCTAATCATGCAGAGCAGCTATTTAAGGAGATTTTGAGAATGAAAAAATACTGGCGTTGCTATGTCTGTAATGACATTCATTATGGCCTCGCCCCGCCTGATATTTGTCCGACATGCAAGGTCGAAGACGCCTATATCGAAATATCCTCCACCGAAGCAGAAAATGTTTTATTCCTCAAAACAGAAATGGACAAAGAAGCTTTCACCAGGGCTATCGAAACGTTTACGGAGAATAACGATTTCCAGGTCAATCCCGACAAGGAAAAAGTCGACATGCTCCTCGAAGGCATTTTTAACAATGAAAAAAATCACGGATTAAAATACTGCCCGTGCAGACTCATCACAAAGGAAAAAGAGGAAGATTTAAAACTCGTCTGCCCCTGCAACTTCCTCATCCATGAGACCTACAAAGATAAAGAGGATGGAGAATGTTGGTGCGGGCTTTTTGTGCGGAGAGAATAATATGAATAAACTTATCATGTTCCATGGAAGAGAATGCCCTCACTGCAAAAAAATGTTTCCCCTCTTAGACCGGCTCGAGGAAGAAAAAGGGATAACTGTTGATAGACGTGAGGTGTGGCACGATGAAAAAAATGCGGACTTGATGCGATCCAAAAGAGACATCATTTCTGCCAAATGTGGAGGCCAGCTCCGCGTCCCGACCTTTCTGAATACGGAAACAGATGATGTGGTGTGTGGAGAATTCGAATACGAAAAACTCGAAGAATGGGCCACCAAATCGTGATCACGGAGTTTGATCCTTTAAAAAAGGACATACTTCAAATCATCGACGAAAAGGGACAGGTACATCCGGAGTACGAACCAACTCTTTCCCAGATTGAATTAAAGAAAATATACAGCCTTATGGTAACAGCGAGAGCCGCTGATCTAAAAGCCATCAGACTGCAGCGCCAGGGCCGGATGGGCACTTATGCACCGAATCACGGCCAGGAAGGCTGTCAGGTCGGTGCAGGAATGGCCGTCAAAAAAAAAGACTGGGTATTCCCTCACTTCAGAGATTTGGGTCTGTACTTAACTCTGGGATTTCCCTTAAAAAATTCCTATCTTTACTGGATGGGACATGAACTCGGAAACATTCCTCCAAAAGGCCTTAATATCTTTCCTATGGCCGTGCCTGTAGCCTCTCAAATCCCACATGCCGTAGGGGCCGGGATGGCTGCCAACATTAAAAAACATAAAATTGCAGTCCTCTGCTGCTTTAGTGACGGCGCCACTTCGGGGGGAGATTTCCATGAAGCCCTTAATTTTGCCGGGGTCTTCAAAACACCCAATGTATTCATGTGTTACAACAACCAGTATGCCATCTCTTTGCCCAGAAAAAATCAATCGGCTTCAGAGACACTGGCTCAAAAGGCGATTGCCTATGGATTCAGTGGAGTTATGGTCGATGGGAATGATCCCCTTGCGGTTTATGTCGCCACCAAAGAAGCCCTCGACAACGCTAGAAACGGTAAGGGGCCGACTCTCATTGAAGCCATCACCTACAGGATGGGAGATCACACGACATCCGATGATGCATCCCGATACAGATCCAAGAAAGAGGTTGAAGAGTGGACAAAAAAAGACCCTATTCAAAGATTTCGTATCTACCTGAAGAACAAAGGAATCTGGAATACAGCCTACGAAAAAAGTGTCCAGGATCAAGCGGCATCCTTCATCGTCAAGTCAATGGAAGAGGCCGAACAAACTCCAAGCGCTTCAGTCGAAGACGTCTTCCAATACACATATAAGAACATGCCCCTACACTTAAAGACACAGATGGAGGAGCTTAAGCTCTTCAATCAGGAGAAAAAGCCATGAAGGGGACCATGGTTCAGGCACTCAATCAGGCTTTGAGTCTGGAAATGGAGCGTGACTCAAACGTAGTCTTAATGGGCGAAGATGTGGGGATCGACGGCGGTGTTTTCCGAGTCAGTGATGGCCTCCTCCAGAAATATGGAAACTCACGTGTTATCGATACCCCCTTGGCCGAATCGGGAATAATCGGAACCGCCATCGGAATGGCTGCATACGGACTCCGCCCCATTACCGAGATCCAATTTATGGGTTTTGTGTATGCGGCCTTCAACCAAATTCTTGCCCATGCGGCACGACTCAGGAACCGGACTCGTGGGCATTACACCGTTCCTCTTGTCATCCGAATGCCCTATGGAGGAGCGGTGAAGGCCCTTGAGCATCATTCCGAAAGCACAGAGGCTTTATTCTGTCAAATTCCAGGATTAAAGGTGGTCGTTCCCTCTACACCTTATGATGCAAAAGGCCTGCTCACGTCTTCCATCCGGGACGACGATCCCGTCATCTTCCTGGAACCAAAAAAACTGTATCGAGCTGGACGGCAAGATTTCCCGGATCAAACGTATGAGATCCCTCTTAGCCAGGCGAAGGTCGTAAGAGAAGGAGAGGATTTAACCATCATCGCCTGGGGTTCTATGATCCCGGTTGTCCAGCAAGCGGCCGAGAACATGGAGCAAGAGGATATCTATCCGGAAATTATCGACTTGCGAACCCTCTCCCCTATGGACCATGATACAATCATTCAGTCTGTAAAAAAAACGGGACGGGCACTTGTTGTCCATGAAGCACCAAAAACATGCGGCCTTGGGGCTGAAATAGCAGCATTTATCAACGAGGAGGCCCTGTTAAGCCTGAAAGCCCCCATAATGCGTGTCACAGGCTATGATATCACTGTTCCTATGCCCAAAAGCGAAGATTTTTATTTTCCCAATCCCGAACGCATCCGGCACGCGATAAATAAAATGATGGAGTTTTAACTATGGCTCAACAATTCAGATTCCCCGATGTCGGCGAAGGCATCACCGAAGGAGAGATAGTCAAGTGGCTTGTTAAAGAAGGTGACGAAGTCGAAGAAGATCAAACCCTGGCTGAACTGGAGACAGACAAAGCCGTTGTAGAAATCCCCTCCCCTTACAAGGGGACCGTACTCAAAAGACATTTCCAGGAAAAAGACATCATAAAAGTCGGAGAAGTCCTGGTCACTATAGGAAAAAAAGGTGAAACCTTAACTGAAGCCGAAGCCGTTTCTGGTGATAAGGACAGCCCCGTTGAAGAAAAACCGGCACAGGGAATCGTTGGGGAAATTGTCGTGAGCGACACGGAGATCAAAGACGTTTCAGCTACGCCAAAAGTTCGCCGGATGGCAAAAGATATGGGAATCGACATAAAGACCGTCTTGGGCACAGGCCCTTCCGGACGGATCACGGAAGAAGACATTCAAAGGGCCAAGGGACAATCCCTCCCTCCAAAATCTGAGAAAAAACCGGCCTTTAAAATCCTATCCAAATACGATTTCTACGGGATTCTGGAACGTTTACCGCTCCGTGGAGTCCGGCGCGCAACCGCTAAGCGGATGATTGAATCCGTATCAAAAGCCGCTCATGTTTGCCATATGGATGAAGCCGATGTGACTGAGCTTGTCAAAATCCGGGGCGAATTGAAAGGAAAAGCCGAAGAGCAGAATATCAAGCTGACCTACCTCCCCTTTATCATCAAAGCCGTTGTTGCCTCGTTAAAAACTCACCCTTTTTTAAACGCCACAATGGATGAGGTCGAGGAAGAGATCATCATAAAAAAATACTACAACATCGGTGTGGCCGTAGACATTCCCGACGGTTTGATCGTTCCCGTCGTGAAAGCGGTCGATCAAAAAAGTCTCTTTGTTCTGGCTGAAGAGATTCAAAATCTAGTCAAATCTGCCAGAGAGAGAACCCTAGATATGGCCGATCTCAAAGGAGGGACGTTTTCCATCACCAACGTCGGCATGATTGGTGGAGAGTTCGCGACACCGATAATCAACTATCCGGAAGTCGCTATCCTAGCCACTATGAAGATTGCAGACCGGGCCCGCGTCGAAAACGGCGCTGTGGTGGTTAAAAAAACACTCCCCTTATGCCTTGCCTTTGATCACAGGGTTATCGACGGCGCCGAAGTGGCACGATTCATGAACGATTTGATCAACCTGCTGGAAAACCCCAGCCTTCTCCTGCTGGAATCAGCCGAAGAATAATTATTACTATCTTTCAAAAACAAAGCTCATCCAATGATTCAGAAGAATTGGAAGCGCTCCAGTCGGATTTTTAACGCCATTCCCTCGTGCTTCCTCTTGGCGATTCGCTAACTCCGCACTTATATTTTGCTCTTCACAAAGAGACTCTCAAGAAGACGCGTACCATTTTTGTAAATACATTCCGTGCTCAAACACGCTCATCGGCCGACCCTGTCGGCTTCCCTCGACGAACATGACTCGGTAAGGCTAAATCCTCCGATGTCGCTTTTCCCATCTTCTTCAGAATCATTGGATGATCTTTGTTTGCTTCAGGTCATGTTTTTTGGGTCGAGGATATCTTTTATTTTTTCCCGGCTCAGCAGTCCTTTTTCTTCGGTGACTTCGGCGATCGATTTCCCTGTCTGAAGAGCCTCCTTGGCAACTTCTGCAGCCTGGGCATAGCCTATGTGTGGCGAAAGAGCTGTAGCGAGTGCCAAACTCTCTCCAGCATAGTACGAACATCTATCGACATTGGCTTGAATTCCATCGATACATCGTTTCTTCACCTCAGCCATAGCGTGGCTGAGAATATCTATCATAAAACATAAATTAAAGGCGATAACCGGCATCATCACATTAAGCTCCAGCTGTCCGGCCTGGACTGCTCCCGACACAGCCAGGTCACACCCCATCACCTGGTAGCACACCATATTCAGCATTTCCAGCATTGATGGATTGACTTTCCCGGGCATGGCCGATGAACCCGGAGCTACCACCGGCAGCTGAATCTCAGCTAATCCTGTTTTGGGACCGGACGACAGCAGACGAAGATCATTGGCCATCCGGGTGAGTTCTAAGGCTAAATTTCTCAGCCCTCCTGAGACCTCAGCCATAGGACGCATGCTCTGCATAGACTCTCTCAAGTCTTCAGCTGAGCTCAGATCAAAACCCGTCCATTCGGAAAGATAAAACACCACTTTTTTTGCATAACCAGGGGAGGTATTCAATCCCGTGCCTACTGCACTCCCGCCGATTCCAAGCGGGAGGAGTGACCGTGAAGTATTCGCAAGGAAAGCTCCACACTTTTTTAATGAGATCCCATAAGCCTTAAACTCCTGCCCAAGACGTATGGGTGCGGCATCCTGTAGGTGAGTCCTTCCTGATTTTAAAACCCCATCAAACTCCTGTGCCTTTTTCAGAAAAGAGTTTTGGAGATTTTCGAGAGATGTAAAAAAGACATTTTTTAACAGAAAAAGAATACCTAGACGCAAAGCGGTGGGAAAAACATCATTTGTGCTCTGTCCCATATTCACATGGTCATTCGGATGAACCAGTCTGTACTGCCCTTTTACTCCTCCCAGTATTTCCTCCGCCCTGTTCGCCAAAACCTCGTTGCAGTTCATGTGGAAAGAGGTCCCGGCACCCATCTGAAAGACATCGACAATAAACTGATCTCTGAGTTTGCCCGCCAAAACATCTTCACAGGCTTGATTGATGGCGCCGGCTATACGGCTGTCCAACTTTCCCAAATCAGCATTTGCCCTGGCGGCAGCTTTCTTAACATAAACCATCCCCTCGATCAGTACTGAATGAAGTCTTAGGCCGCTGATCGGAAAATTTAAGGATGAACGTTTGGTGTGCACACCATAGTAAGCATCTGCAGGAACGAGTAACTCGCCCATAGAATCTTTCTCTATTCTGTCTTTTTTCACGACTTGATCTTCTTAATTTTGTTATTCTCGTCCATAATAAGAACTCTGGGAATGAAAAAATCGGTCTCCTCATCATCCATTAGTCCAAAAACAGCCAAAATCACGCGGTCTCCCAAGTTTGCCTTGTGAACAGCGGCTCCGTTGATCCCGACTATTCCGGATCCTCTCTCACCTTTGATCAGATAGGTCACAAATCTTTCTCCATTGGTGATGTTATAGATGTGGACCTGCTCATAAGGGACCAAACCCGCTTCATCCAAGAGATCCTCATCGAGAGTGATACTCCCTTCATAATTTTTATCTGCTTCTGTCACAACCGCATTGTGTATCTTTGCCTTCAGCATTATTCTTTTCACGAATCTACTCCTTTAATTCTATTATAGCATTATCAATCAGTCTAACCTTTCCGATATATACAGCAACGGCAACCAAAATTTGCCCGGTCAGCCTTTTCAGAGGAGCCAGACTTTCCTTATCCACAATTTCTATATAGTCAACCCGGGCCTGAGGTTTGGAAAGAATCAGCTCTTTCATTTTTTTTATCAATACAATCGGATCTCTTTCGCCCTTTTCTATCTCCAAAGCGGCGATTTTCAGGCTTTCAAACAGGACGCATGCCGATTCTCTTGATTCTCCTTTCAGGTAGGCGTTTCTGGAACTGAGTGCAAGCCCATCCGCACTTCGCACAATCGGAATAATATTCATTTCGATATCCAAATTCAGATCTTTGACCATTCTTTTTAGGATAGCAGCCTGTTGGGCATCCTTCTGCCCGAAAAAAGCCATATCCGGCTTTACGATATTGAAAAGTTTCAACACAGCCGTACAGACTCCCCTGAAGTGCCCCGGCCGAGATAGGCCGCACATTCTATCCTGAAGTTCGTGAACTTCAACATATGTCTTATACTCCTCCGTGTACATCTCACTAACAGAAGGAGCAAAAAGATAGTCGACTCCCTCCCTTTCCAGTTTTGAGGAATCTTGAATCAAATCACGAGGATAGTCGTTGAAATCTTCTCCGGGCTCAAACTGGGATGGATTGACAAAAATGCTCACCACTGTAACATCGGCTTTTTTGAGGGAGGCTCGCACTAAAGTCAAATGTCCTTCGTGGAGAAATCCCATTGTCGGTACCAGCCCGATCGATTTTGCCTCTTCCTTGATTTGGGCAGAAAGGGTTTTCATCTTTTGAGTTTTTTCAACTATCTTCATCGTTCGGCTCTTGGTGATTCAAGTTTTTAAGAACATCCTTTGACTTGAGGTGATAAGAATGACTGTCATCAGGGAAAACTCCCTTCCGGACATCCATGCAGTAATCGCCTACGGCCTGACTTATGACGTCATGGAGGTGGACATACCTCTTTACAAATTTGGGTAGATACCCGTTTAAGAATCCCACAAGATCATGAAACACAAGAATCTGACCGTCACAGTAAGGCCCAGCACCTATTCCTATTGTGGGGATATCCAATTTCTTTGTGACAATCCGAGCCAATTCCATGGGTATACATTCTAGGATGACTGCAAACACGCCAGCCTTCTGCAGATTGATGGCATCTTCAAGGATTCTATTGGCATCCTTTCCGTTTTTTCCCTCGACCTTAAATCTCCCCAAATGATTTATGGATTGAGGGGTCAGGCCCACATGCCCCATGACAGGAATCTCCGCTTCGACCATATCTTTGATCAATCCCAGTCTTTTTTCTGATGCCCCTTCAATCTTAACGGCATGAGCACCCGCTTCCTTGAGAAACCGGGATGCATTGGTGATGGTCTCTTCTTTATTAAGATGAAAAGAAAAGTAGGGCATATCACCGACGACAACAGCCCTTTTGACAGCACGGGTGACGGCCTTCGTATGGTGAATCATCTCCTCCATTGTAACGGGAATCGTGTTTTCGTAGCCAAGGACGACCATCCCTAAAGAATCTCCGACCAAAATGAGATCAACACCGGACTGGTCGACAATTTTTGCTATGGGATAGTCATAGGCCGTGAGCGCGGAAATTTTTTCTCCGTCCCTTTTCTTCTTGTAGAGAATAGGAATGGTGACTTTTTGGATAGTTTGTTCAGACATGATAATTCCTTTCTCCCCATCCCGTCTTTTCATCGAGATTGAGGTAAAGTCTATTTATCTACGTTATCAAGACATTTTATCATAAAAAATGATTTGTCGCTTATTTCTCCCTTTTTGAATGAGGCTGCCCGTGTCCAAGAGGGACGTAATACATTGGGCTCGTCTTCATGTTCCCGATTTTTTCTAAGAGATCCGCAATCTCTTCATCCCTGTTGAGATCGAAATCATCGGCCTTGATTACGAATAGCGGAGTGGAGTGATAATTGAAGAAAAAATAGTCAAAAGCACCAATGATATCTTCCAAATATTTTTCGGAAATGTTTTGTTCGATCGAAGAACCATATTTAGCAATCCTTCTTAACAAGCTGGACATAGAAATTTGTAGATACACAACCAGGTCGGGCTTTGTTATTCTTTCATTAAAAATTCCATAAATCTTCTCATAAACGATAAGCTCATCATCGGTAAGAGTTTGATATGCATAGATTTTGTCTTTTTCAAACAGGTAATCGCAGATGATTTTTTCAGCAAACAAATCCTGCTGGAGCAATCCCGTCTGCTGGTGGTATCTATTCACTAAATAAACCAATTGAGCTTGGAACGCCCCTCCTTCTTTCTCCTCATAAAAATCTTTGATATAAGGATTATCTCCCCTGTCAAAAATGGAAAGCCCTCCTAATCTTTCAGCAAAAATCTTGGCCAGCTTGGTTTTTCCAGACCTGAGCACTCCCTCAATGGCAATGTGCT
>CAZEWV010000095.1:0-8769 GCA_964516025.1 uncultured Eubacteriales bacterium | reverse complement strand
ATTTACATGACTCAATTTGAAACACATCATACAAAAATAATAACATTTATTTATTTCATACGCCATCTTATTTCATAATCTAATATTTCTATCATACATGTTTTTCTAGTTTTCTCCACAATATATTTTAAAAAGTGCAAAATGTTAACTATACTGCCGCTTTGACAGAACTAACAAAAGTTAATTTGCTTCAATTTGATTTTAACCAGCAAAGTTTTTGTAGCATATTATATATTATGCAAAATGCCAATATTTCCGGTGAATTTCCACCAATGAAAGAAAGTGTATGCATAAAATCATGGGAGAAATCAAGAATAAAAGGAGGGAAAAACAATGACTAGAATGAGATT
This sequence comes from uncultured Eubacteriales bacterium, assembly GCA_964516025.1. GTDB lineage: Bacteria > Acidobacteriota > Aminicenantia > Aminicenantales > Aminicenantaceae > JAUWVG01. The sequence continues at coordinate 8,419 of CAZEWV010000095.1, read as the reverse complement.
TCTTACGGGCATGGGCAGGTCTTGGATACCGCCCTGCAAAGAACGGAGTGGATGGCAGTGTGCAGCACTGACTCTGGTTGTGCTGGTCCTTTTGTACAGTTGTGGAGGTCAAAGTGTGGAGAAAGCTCAGGAAAGCACGACTCCACAAGATCCCAAAGAGCTTGTGAGCGAAGAGAATCTCGTCAGGATTGTGCAACAAATGGTCCAGATCAACACTGAATTCTCAAAGGGAGTCGTCCATAATCATAAAGAGGTGGCCGAGTTTCTTGCAAAAGAGATAAGGGATTCCGGGATCGAAGTCGAAGTGGTTTATCCCGAGGAGCCTTTCGAAGCACCCTATCAAGAGGGTCTCGGAATAAAATATCCGGGGAACCCTTCTGATTTCCCTGTCGTAGTCGCGCGACTTCGGGGTACGATTGGGAAGCCCGTTTTGGGGCTTACAACGCACTACAACAGCGTTGTGATCGGAGATCGGGATCTATGGACGGTAGACCCGCTAGGAGGGGAGATAATCGACGGTAAGATCTACGGGCGCGGCGCCACCAATTCGCATGCAGGCGTGGCGAAGCGCATCGAGATATTAAGGGTCTTAAAGGAATCCGGAATCGAGATGGAGGGTGATCTTGTTGTGACTCTCGTACCGGGAGAGGGTGCTACGGAGTTTGGCATGCCCTGGGTTGTAGAGAATCGGCCTGAACTCATCGCGGCAGATTGGTACCTTGCGGGGAGTATTGGACCAAGGTTTACCAAACAGGGAGGCCACGTATGGGCCAAATTGACCGTCGTCGGAACCATGCACCATCCGGGCAGAGCCGGGGTTAACGCCGCCCATCAAATGGCTGATGTCATACCTGCCGTAATCGATGTGGATCGCTGGATGACATGGGAAGACGATCCGTTATTCGTTGGGAGGAAACCTCATGTGGAGGTTACCGCACTCAGCAGTGGCGATTCACGAAACGTAGCGGTCAACGTCATGCCGTCCAAAATAGAGGCGCTTCTGGATATGCGCCTGTATCCGAATCAAGAGGCTCCCAAGGTGGTGGCTGAACTAAACAAACTACTCGATAATCTCATGGAAGAAACTCCAGATCTAAACGTTAAACTCGAGGTTACTCATATTCAAAAAACTCCCGAACACGTCTGGGATGTGATTACTGAAGACGACCCACTGGTACAGGAAATCCTGGAGTTCAGCCGTGAGTTCACCGGGCGCGAAGATCTAGAGATGAGATGGGGAGGAGGAGTCGGAGGAGGCAGGCCAGATTTCTGGAATGTTGGTGCGATCGTGATCTTTTCCGGAGGCCTCGATATCCCGGGTGGTGGTGGCAATGCACATGCACCCGATGAATACCTGGAGATCGAAGGGCTAGTGGAATCGACTCAAATCGTCGTCGACTTCGTACGAAGGGTTTTGGAAGATGGGATCAGTCCTCCTTCCAAAGCATCTCGTGACCAATAGCAGCTCAACACAAAAACAAATCATAAAACGCGGTATTTCTTTAGCGCCTCTTCGTTGAATTCGATTCCCAATCCCGGTTTGTCAGGAATTTCCAGATACCCTTCTTTGGCTACGACAAAGTCTTTATAGATTTTGTCTTCCACGCGAACTTCGATTTCACGCATGAAATATTCGACCCAAAGGGCATCCGGGAGTGCTCCCACCATATGCATATGCACCTCTTGTTCCCAGTGAGGAGACACCGGCATATGATAGGCCTTCGCAAAAGCAGCTACTTTCATAAATTCCGTGATTCCTCCAAGGACTGTCGCGTCGGGTTGAATAATATCGACGGCCCGACTTGTGATAAGATCACGGAATCCCCATATCGTATACTCAAGCTCACCAGATGCAACGGGAATGTCAAGAACGTCAGCCACAAGTTGACTTCCTTGAATGTCGTCTGGGCGAACCGGTTCCTCGAAGAAGTATGCGTCTTGTTCTTCTAAAGCGCGTCCGACTTTGATCGCTGTAGGCGCATCGTAAGCATTGTTGGCATCGATAAGCAGTTTAACGTCTGGGCCGATAACTTTTCGCGCCATTTTTACACGTTCGATATCCTCTTTGAGACTTACTGCTCCAATCTTGATCTTCACCGCTGTATATCCGTGTTTGAGATAAAGTTCCATTTCTTCAGCAAGCCCTTTGAGACCTTTCCCCTTATGGTAATACCCGCCACTCGCATAACACGGCACCCGGTTTCGATCCCCTCCCAACAGCTTGTATAGAGGTAAACCAAAGTACTTGCCTTTGATATCCCAGAGAGCGATGTCCACTCCGCTGATCGCTCGGAGTGCCGACCCTTTTCGGTCGCGACGCATTTCCATATACATCGAATACCACAACTTCTCAGTGCATTGTGGGTCCTGCCCGATAAGGAGAGGCGTTAGTTTGCGTTCGATGATTGAGGCAACAGAAAAGGGCTCACCGATGGGGACACAGCTGAGTCCAACGATCTCTTCATCCGTAGTAATTTTAATAACCGTCAGGTCTCTCTCTTTAACCGTTCTCGTGGCAAAGGAAATGGGCCGATCTAGCGGAACAGCCAAAACCATGGTTTCGATTTTCGTGATTTTCATATTTCAGTCTCCCTGTTTTTTTTTAAACGCTTTCTCCAAAAGCACAGGCTAATTGTATATAATATTTAGTATATTAAATCAAACAAAAAAAGAAAAAGGCCTGTATACGGAAACAATAGCATAGATTTGAGCAGGATTTTAAAAAATATATAATATATACAATATATTGACATCAGAATTCCCATTGATTTATGCTGTCCTTATGTTTTTCAATAAGCAAAAAACCTTTTATTTTGCACTAACTTTCTGTCTTTGCTCTCTCTCTTTCCTGGCCTCTCCCCTTTGGGCTCAAGAAAAAAATTCCAAGGCTCCATTTGAACTTATACACATCGAGAATGCCAATATCCGGATTGATGGGCAATTGGATGAATCGGCTTGGAAGACCGTCCCTCCCCTAATAAACTGGTTTCAACTTAAACCTGATGAAGGCGAAAAACCTTCTGAGAAAACCGAAATGCGGCTTTTCTATGATGAAAACGCAATCTATCTAGGAGCCCGATTATACACAAAAGACACGTCAACACTTCTCACCCGCAGTATGGAACGAGACAGCTTCAGTCCGGATCAAGATGCTGTCGCTCTAATTCTCGATACACTGAACGACAACCGAACAGCTTTTGGATTCATCGTCTCATCTGCAGGGGTACGAACGGATATCGCCATATACGACGATGCAGAGACAGGACGCACTCCCTGGAATAAAGACTGGAATGCTTTCTGGGACGCGGTAATTCATCGGGATTCAGATGGCTGGAACGCAGAAATCCGCATCCCTTTTTCCAGTTTGCGCTATAATACAAAAGATGGCCAAACAGAGATGGGATTGATCCTATGGCGCTATATTGCAAAAAATGTCGAATACGATATCTTCCCAGCCATCCCAAACAAGTGGAATTCAAGTGCATATAAACCAAGTCAAGCACTGGACGTGAGATTTAAAGACATCAGGACAAAACATCCTGTTTATATCAGACCATATGTTTTGGCCGGCGTGGAACAAAAAAATGTCCTTTTACCTTCCCATCTAGCCTATAAACTCGACAGCCAATACAAAGGAAATATCGGGCTTGACGTCAAGTATAATCTCACAAGCAACCTTATACTGGATGGGACGGTGAATTCGGACTTTGCCCAAGTAGAAGTAGATGACCAGCGTATCAATATTACTCGATTTTCCCTTTTTTTCCCAGAGAAGCGCCCTTTTTTTCAAGAACGATCAGACCTTTTCGATTTACGGATACCGGTAGGGGGGCAAAAAATATTCCACAGCCGAACAATTGGCATCATGTTTGGCCAGAGTGTTCCCATCATTGGCGGGATACGCTTAACAGGACGAATGGGAAACTGGCAGATTGGATTTTTAGAGATGCAAACGGCCCAATCCGAAATTGAAGACGAATCAATAGTTTCAGAAAATTTTGGAGTGTTGCGAATCAAGAGGGAAGTGAAGAATGATGGATCATTCATTGGAGGAATGCTTACTTCGAGAATGGATTTTAATGGAAATTACAACATCGTCACGGCGCTCGACACAGATATAAGCCTCTCGGCTCCGCATGCTTACATGAAGCTCAGATTGGCTGCAAGCTCAGCACCCGGATCACATTTTCAAAAAAGCTTGATGGGAGCCATCACTATAGAGAGCCGAATTCGACGGGGATTCTCCTATGCATTCGTTGCGCGACATATAGGAAGTGAATTTTATCCTGGATTGGGATATTTAAGCAGAGGCAGCGTAAACCTCCTGTATAACCGTCTGGAGTATATTTGGTATCCTGATAGCGGGAGTTCGATTCAAAGCCATGGTTTTCAAAACAAGATGATAGGGATTTGGAACAGCGAAACGGGAGAATTTGAAACATTCGACAACAATCTGTTTTGGGAAGCCCTTTTCCGTTCAGGGACTTACGTGAAAGCCAACCTCAAGATAATGGAAGAAAATCTCCAAAACTCATTTTTTATCGGCGATGTTAAAATCAATCCTGGCAGGTATCACTTTGCCTATATCGACACCAACTTCAAATCCCCTTCGGGACAGCTATTTCAATTTGGGATAAAGGGAATCGGAGGAGGATATTTTGGAGGCTGGCGGCTGGGCAGCGAGCTATTTTCTTCATGGACATTGAGTCCTCATTTGACTTTAAGGATAGAATATATCTTCAACTTCGTTAAGGTTGCAGAGCAAACTTATAAGCCCCATGTGGCAAGGTTTCGGATACGTTCATCCCTGAACACGTCACTTTCGGCAAACGTTTCCATCCAGTACAGCAGTGATCTAAAGCAGATATCATCCAATTTCCGTGTTCGTTTCAACCCGTCCGAAGGAGTTGATTTTTACATTGTCTACAACGAAGGAATCCATACTTCTTTAAACCATGAATTTCCCCCTCTCCCACGATCACTGGGACGGTCTATTCTGATAAAATTCAACTATTCATTTATTCTCTGATTTACCTCTTATTCGATCTCAACAGATGTTGAAAGATCAAATAGAGTCTCAAGAGGAAGAGGTTTGACCGGGATCCTGCCGGTAAAGTCCTGGCTGCAAACATCATCGCCAGAGAGCGCCCTTGATAAGATCCCAAGCAAAGTGGGATAACAAAACCGTCCCTGACATCGCCCCATACCTGTTCTCGAATGCAGTTTGATTTGTTCCAAACGGTAAGACTTATTCTCGATGAGATGATAGATCGTTCCATAATTGACCTCTTCGCAACGACAGATTATTGTCTCGTCCGTCAGCAAATCGAGAAGTCCTGGACGGAAGGAATAGATATTCTTTAAAAAATGCTGATACCACAAATAACCGCGTATTTTTTTTTGCAGTACAGAAAGCCGCTTATCAGCCTCTGCTCCAGGAAGGCGTTCCAAATGGCGAGCCACTTCATTCCCGACAAGTTCTCCTTCCAAAACAGCCTTCTTGACACCTCCTATTCCCGTACAATCGCCTGCCACATAAATCCCTTCCACAGAAGTCTCATATCTAGAATCAACTTTCGGAACCCATCCTCTCAGTTGAATATCACAAGTATGTTCACAACCTGCCATATGGGAGAATTGAGTGGAAGGGATAAATCCAAAGTTCAGACATAATAAATCAACGGCCATTTCTTTCTCGGTTCCTGGTATAGGACGCCATTGGTTATTCACCTTAACAAAAACGACTTCCTTCATACCCTCACCTTCCTTGACTTCCAAGGGTACAGTGCCGTAATAAACAGGAACATGATGTTTTCGAAGGATATTAAGGTATTTGAGCCCTTTTCCCAAGATTTCCGGCGCACGCCATAATTTCATGGTCCACTTCATCCATTGGATCAGTGAAGAGGCTTCCAACACGGCTTCAACTCTGACCCCCTTTTCAATAAGTTGAGAAGCGGTATAGAAAAGAAGCGGTCCCGTACCTGCTATTACAATTTTCCCATCTGGAATAATTCCTTGACTTTTGAGCAGGATTTGTAAGCCTCCGAGACTCATCACACCGGGCAAAGTCCATCCGGGGAAAGCAACAGGAGCTTCATAAGCGCCTTCAGCGATTAATATCTTTTTTGCTTTGATCAGTGACTTTTTACTTTTATCAAATGCAATAACTTTGTCATCAAATATTCCCCATACAATAGTTTTATTCAGGAATTGGATGTCAACTTTGATCAGATCTTCCTGGAGATCGTCTAGGATCTGACGATCCTGGAGTTCCATAATATGCCCTTGGGTCTGAAGAGGAGGAGTAAGCTGTCGAAATATCTGCCCTCCATGCTGCGGATCCTCTCCTATAACCGTGACTTCAACTCCCCTTCGCGCAGCCGACAGCGCCGCCCGGAGGCCAGCCGGTCCAGCACCTATCACCACAAAGTCTCGCTCTTCCAATCCAATTCTCCCTTTAAAATCTATGTGTTGGTTTTGATCTTCATCGATGGTTCAGCAAGAGTCTGGCAGGCTCTGACTTTGGTTTCATCTTCCAGAACTACCAGACATTCATGGCATATGCCCATGCCGCAGTAAAATCCTCTCAGAGTCTGCGATTGGAATGTTTTTCTCATCGCAATTTTCCCCATTACGAGAAGAACTGTTGCCAGGGTTTCTCCGCGATAAGCTGTGACGGATTCACCATCCACCTGAATCGTGAATGGGGTCTTTCTCTCGATCTTAGCCAGACGTTTGAACATGCTCAATGGCCTCCTCGAATATTATCACTCTTGTTATTGTTCTCGATCATTTTGATCAATTTCTTCACTTCTTCCTGAGTAGGATCGAGGCGAAGAGAGGCTTCCAAGACTTTTAAGGCTTCTTCCTTGTTGCCGATTTTGTAATAACAAAAACCGAGGGAATTAAGAAGGCCAAGATGGCTGTTATAAATCTTGTTTGCCTCGAGAAGATTATTGACAGACTCTGAATATTTAGATAATCCCATCAATGCCTTCCCTTTGAGCAGATAATACTCGAATTTTAAAACCTCGTCCTCACTGATACGATTGATCAGCTCGAGAATTTTGTCGAATTTACTTATTGAGAATAAAAAATTCGCGTATTCGATCAAACCTTTATTGTACTCGGGATTCAAGGCAAAAGCCTTCGTAAAGTTCTCCTCAGCTTTTTCGTGATTTCCCAGCTTTTCATACTGGTTGGCTAGCGCGTAATAAAACATAAAACTATCGGTACGACTTAATCCTTTGGCATGCGCAACAGGATGATCGATGCTCGTGACGGGTGAAATAATGAAATTTGCCACTCTCTCATCCAAAATTTCTTGATTACTACCCACTAATGTTAACTTAATTTCATAATAGTCCGGCGATAATTCACCAGCTGCCAACCTTTGGTCAACACTTATGATTCGCCGAAACGGGAAATTTTTGAGGTTTATCTCCCATTTTTTTTGTGATGATTTTTTTTCACCGACAGAACTAATGCAAGTTTCCACTTTCCCCCCATTCCACAGACTGTCCGAGACATTCATGACATTAAATATGAATAAGATGTCATCCGAGGCGGAATAGGTTTTTTTGGGATCGACGACCAATTTTTTGTCGGTCAACTTGAAGGGAATAAACATGTTATTCTGGTAACTCTCAAATTTATATCCCAAAAACGGGCCGGCAATGTGGGCCTTTACCGTTTTTCCCGGAACAACCACATCCTTTTCAAACACACTGAACTCCTTGCCGACGGAGTTTTGAATCAGGATGATCAGCCTGTACTCTCCCTCAACAACAGGAAAGGAATCCTCTAATGCGATACCATTCTGTTTGATGAAGTCATACCTTTTCTCATCAAAATACATCGGGAAATTTTTTGTATATTGATAGATGACATTTTTGTCTTTTCTTAGACTTACATCGAGTACGAAATTGCTGTAATACTGGTCTTTTGGTTCATAATACTCCACTGTTAAATGTTTCGGAGCTATGGAAAAATGCAAAAAATTGAGCTGCATCTGGGGGTCTTGAATCAGGGCAACTTGAGCCTCACTCTCGATATAATTGGTCATGTATTCGGTACTGACCATTCCTCTATAGTCTAAGAAGTGAGTGGCATATGAAGGATTAATATTTTTTTTTGGTGATTCATAGATATATGACAACACGATAGCATTCATGATGGAAGGCTCGTAATTGAACGAGGATTCCCCGACGATCATGGAAAGGGAAATCTCCGCTAGAGATGGAGCCAATTCCAATATCATCCCATATAATTCCCTGTAGTTTGTGAAATCCGTAATCCTTGTTTCAACCAATAAGCTCCCCGGGCCATCCGAAACAGGATCGTACAACTTAAACTCCCCTGCCCCTGATCTCTGATAAAAAACAAGCCCAAAATGACCTGGAAGACCTTTTGTGGC
>CAZEWV010000094.1:3979-8782 GCA_964516025.1 uncultured Eubacteriales bacterium | reverse complement strand
CTGAAAACTAAATCCCGGTCAATAGATTTAGATTTAGAAAAGTAGCGTTCTTTAATGCTGTAGATCAATATCATTAAAGCGATCCCAGAGACAATGGCCGAAACAAAAAAGAGGATAGGCATCAAGGCCGTATTCCAGAGAGCACGGGCTTTTCCAAATGCCAGGATGAAGCCTGAATATCCACTAACAAGAATTGCAAGAGGAATACCTATTAATCCGAAGATCTTTGCTAATTTGATTTTTTCTCTGAACATAAAATAGGCATAAATAAGACAATTTGTCGGGTAGAGTATGAGGAGGAAAGATCCCCAGGTCATGGGGGATGACAAGTTGAGGTAGGTAAAGAGGTACCAGGCTCTTTGGGGCATTCCTATGTGAAAAAGGAGAATAACAGGGGCGATGACCAGAAGGACAAAGGCGAGGACGACACCTATCCGGCCTATGGGTTTAAACCGTTCCAACCCAAAGCCGTAGCCCAGGGTGGAGAGGAAGAATGATCCAGCGCTTAAACCTGTTAAGTAAAAATAGATTGCGCTAAAAATGCCGAAAGCTTCCTGTTGAAATGTATTGTACAAGACTTGAGTTTCCACTTTACTCTCTCTTTTTCCTCCTTTCTTGTTTTGCTTCGACAGTGTCGATATCCAAATCGATATAAAAAGTATGAGGAGATGTTCCGATTTCAGGTTTGATCACTTGAACGGCATTTTTTGCTACGGCTTTAGCGATGTCACTCTCGGGATCGTTTATGTCTCCGAACAGGATAGCTCCTGTGGGACAGACTAGGGCACAGGCCGGTTTGAGCCCGGCATCCACTCGGTGATGACACCAAAAACATTTTTCCGCAATTTTTCTCTCTGGGTGAATGTAGCGAACACCATAAGGGCAGGATGCCAGACAGTATCGGCATCCGATGCATCTATGTGGGTCGATATAGACAATCCCGTCCGGACGTGTGATTCCCGCATTGACGGGACAAACGGTGACACAGATGGGTTTTTCACAGTTATTACAGACAATCGGCAGGAAATATTCTCTTGTGTTGGGGAAGCGGCCTTTTTCCGTTTTTTTGACCCAGCTCCTCCAGACTCCCAAGGGAACATCATTTTCGCTTTTACAGGCTATGGCACAGGACGAGCAGCCTATACATCTACGCAGATCGAAGAGCATAGCCAGTCTTTTTTTCGAGTTTTTTTTCATTCTCTTCCTAGGGATCCTTGACCTTGTCCTTTTCGGTTTTAGTGGCTGTTTCGGTTTTAAGGTTGTCTGATTTTTTAGTGTTTACCCAGGCGCTTATTTTTTCGATGTACTTTTTACGAGTTCGTACTCCATAAAACACTCCCAGGCCAAGAAGAGAAAAGATGGCTAGGCTGCTGCCAACATAATTGAATTTTGCCCACCGTGCGGAATCGAGGTGGATGGGGCCCAAAATTCCGTCCACTTTTTTGCGGACATCATGACAGCGGGAACAGTATTCCTTATAGGCCCGTTTGGGCCCGTGTGCAGAATCTTCATAATGACAGGAGATACAGACATTCATATCAAATTTTTCAGACAAATCACCCTTGCGGTGTCCGGATATTTTTCCAAGAGACGATCCCTTGAAAATTCCTTTGACATTAACTTCCGCATGACAGGTTCCACATGTTTTGCCGATGTTTGTTTCATGGATAGACGACTCCGGATTATCGCGGAGGAGTACAAAATGTTTGGTGTGACAGTCATAACATAACGGGAGAGTTTTTTCAGGCGTCACATTTCTGTATTCAAAATGTATATTTTTTGTGAACTCTTCCTCTTCCTCCGGATGGCAGCTCGCGCAGTTTGCCTTCTTGAAGCCTTCTCTCAAGTGAAAAGAGGGGGTGGCTTGAACATGACAGTCAACACAGGTCATTCCTTTTTTTTGATGAATGTCCTGAGACCACCCTAAAGGATCGACGTGGATAGAACGCGTGTGCCCATTGCTGAGGGTCTGAGAGATCTCTGGTTTTTCGTGGCATTTAAGACAGTCTTTGTTTAGGTAGCCATCGAGAGACTGCAGTGAGGAAGGATGAATAGACAAAACAAAAAGGATGAATAATATGAATCCTCGAATCCTTTCGTTATTCTTTTTAAGCATTTTGCACGAATTCCTGACCATTAAAATCCTTATGATCCTGCAATCTCTTTTGGAGATGATCCATATTTTATAAACACAATTGCCTTGAGGAGACAAAATTTGAACACAACAACCTCATGTTGTCAATATGATCAAAAGGGGAAAACAATTCCCCACATGAATTTGTAAAATTTGTCCTTGTTGCCCAGTCGGCTTTCCTGGATGTCTTTCCATATGCTTGTGCCAATGGAAATCTCCAGGGATTTGAAGATCCGGATGCGGATGAACACGGTGGCCATATAGGATTGGCCTGATGCAAACAGAGTGTCGGCCTGTGCCAAAAACTGGCAGTGGATTCCCACAAGATTTTCATGCCAGTATCCCAGTCTTATCCCGTATTCTTGCTGCACTTCTTTTCCTGACATATCGAGATAGCTCCTCTGGTTGCTATTATAGAAGAACCAGGTGAAGGGTTCGATGTAAAAGGAACCTGATTCAAAAGGAATCCCAAAGCCGGCATAATTACGGTTGAGAAAATACATGCTTTGACCTCGAAGGCTCAAGTGGTCAGAATCATGGTTGCTGTCATGACCGATGAAAAAAACGAGATTGTCGAGTACCTTCTGTCTGATGGAAAAATGCCAGTCAAACTTCGTTCTCTTATGTCCATCATCGTGAGTAACAAGTTGTGCAAGAAAGCGTGTCGATGGTGTAAAATGAATGATATTCTGGAAGCCAATATTCCAGCGGTCTGTGGGTCCCGACAAGTCGTTGAAACTGGGAAAAGTGCTTGGATATTGGAGGTGTCCAAAAAACTCTCCGTGAACTGTGATTTTATTTTCCAGACTCAGAGCGTTTTTTTCAGGATTAGGCCTGTAGATAAAGATCTCTTGGGCAAAAGCCTTTGTGAAAAGACTCAAAGAGAGAAGAATAAAAAAAAACACCAGGACAACTTTTGATTTAAAATTCATAGGCTAGTCCTAGACGAAAGACACGTGGGGATTGGATTTCTGTTGCGTAGCGGAGAGGAAATTCCAGGCTTGTCCATTCGTTCTCTTTTGTCGCCAGAGATCTGTTTGTCATATTGAAACCATCTAAAATGATCCGTAATTTTGAAGTTCCGATGTTGAATATTTTTTCGATCCTGATATCAATGGTTCTGTTATACTCGTATCTCGCTTTCCCCCTAGGATGTGCCTGTATATAAAAGGGGCCCTGATTCATTCCTGTAACGATGATTTTTCTTGAGAAAGGCTGGCCGTCGTAATACTTGATAATACTCGATAACCTGAAGCCTAGAGGAGCCAAGTAAGTCAGCCCGAGTCTTCCTGTGTAGCCTCTGTCGAATCGTGGATTTCCTTCAGAATTGATAAGTGTATTTGGGTTGTCATAAAGGATTCCTACAACCCCGTCATCATTTTCCCATTCCGAATTTCCGGGATTTGTCATACTTCTGGCTTCGATGGCGGTCAGGGACAGGAAGAATGTCAATCTTTTACCGTATTTTTTCAGCAAGGTCATGTCGAGACCGTAGTAATATGAAACTCTTGTTTTTTCACCGGCGTTGGTGAGAAGATAAAAATCTTGCCCCTGGCTTTCTGGAATTTGGTTGTAAACAGTAAAAGTCAGATCGTCATGTGTGCCGGAAATCCTGTCATCTCCAATATCTTGGATTTCAACCTTTTCAAATGATGAGTCAGGAACCCCCGTATTGATTGTTTCGATCAAGTTTTTTGTACTTCGATAAAATCCTGAAAAAGTAAGCGTCCAGCCTGGACCAAAGGAGTTGACGTATGCGAGAGAGAGTTCATCGGTAAAGGGCCGTTTGAGATCAGGATCGATCAAAGAATAAAAAGGGCCGTCTCTCCTGAGAAGGATTCCTGTCTCATCAGATTGAAAGATATTGTCTGAAGACTCATCATTCCAAGCATAGATTTCTCCTCCGAGGGCGTTGGGATTTCCATATGTGAGATAGTGAAGGGGGAGGGTGTGGAAGTAACGTGCCGCAGAGAATTTAATAACGGAAGTCTTTGTGTCAGTCAGGGGTATCGTGAAACCTAATCGAGGAGAAAGGTTGATCCAGTCGATGTTAGAGTTTGGTCCGTCAGCGGCCGTTGCGTCGGGGATCCAACCTTTACTCGCGGCTATATTGATCCCGAAATACAGAGAAACTAAATTGGAAAAAGTCATGGATTCCTGGAGATAAAAATTTAAATGATAGGCCGCTTCTTTATGGTGGACCGGAGTGTTGAAAAGTGCAATTTCTAGAGGCAGATTATTGAATGTATAAAGATGCCTATTGTTTTGAATAGTGATGAACGAGGATGCAGAGGTATATTTCAGCTGGAATCCATACTGCAGCTTGTGCAGGGCTCTAAAAATGCCGGGCAGTAGGGATTGTCCACGGAGCATAAAACTCATCGTTTGCCGTGTGTTATCGGTTTCAGAAGGGGCCATGCCTTTGGGTTCCCGTGTGAATATATCGGCTGTGTAATCGGAGGATCCGCCGGCCTGGAACTCAGACTTTTGATCTCCAATTGCAAAACTAAGACCTGCCTGTAGGACATGTTTGTTCCCAAGACGGCTGTTCCAAACCAGCTGGAGAACATTGTAGAGATCTTTTCTATAGTTTGTTGAGGAAAAAGGTATGTTTCTCCCGGCGCCATAGGAAGGTGAGGAAATGATCTGTCCAGTCCAAAGAAAACGAA
>CAZEWV010000094.1:0-3879 GCA_964516025.1 uncultured Eubacteriales bacterium | reverse complement strand
TGGACGATTCTTCCCTTGTCTTAAGGTTAAAATGTCCTCCCGGGGAGAGTGCAAAAGGCGGATGTCCAGCGTTGATGAGTTGTGAGTACTGGAAACTGAAAAAATCCGGATAAAAAAGGGGCAACCCTGACCAGTATGGATCGGTCACATCCATTCCGTTGAGCAAGTAAATATTCTGTGTCCATGAGCTGTTTCCACGCGCACCGAACAATGCCGGGCGATCTCCCCAAAGACCTCCCACGTCGATGCGATTGGTTGTCGCGGATAGATCCTGATTTTCAATGAGAGACCAGACATTGTGAGCCGATGGGCTCGAGTGGATTTGAGACTCATTCAAAATGGTCTGAAACACATTGTTCGTATAATCAATGGTTGATATCCTGGGTGCAACCTGATTATCCGAGCCGGCTGAAAGGACAACTTTGACATAGAGTGTCTGAGCAGGATCCAACAATATATCTTCAAAAACCTGGGACTGGAAGTTTTCTTTCTCAAATCGAATGGAGTATCTGCCTGAAGGGAGTCCGGTTAGGTGAAAAGCCCCCGTTTCATCGGATTGAAAAGATTCATGCCAATTTTGCCGGTGAAGTGTGAATTGGATAAGGACCTGAGAAAGGGGTTTTTCGGCAGAATCCTGGCATAATCCCCAGATTGTGCCAAAATCATTTGCGAAAATAGAGGAATTTAAAAAGAAAAAAAAGAGAAATAAAACAAAAATATGATATTTTTTATAGAAAATTTTTCTCAGCCGTTCACTCCTCAAATTAATGCCAATCCTATTATTTATGACTTTTTTACGCTCGCCTGTCAAGAATTAAAGGGAGGACTTTTCTATATATGTGGGAAAGGATATAATACGGCTATTATAATAGAAAGTAGGGAACAATGGACGAAAAATGTGATATTGCAATTTTAGGAGGAGGACCTGGTGGTTATGTCGCGGCCCTTCGCGGCGCTCAACTCAAGAAAAAAATAGTGCTTATTGAGAAAGATCAAATTGGGGGGACTTGCATGAACCGTGGTTGTATCCCTACAAAATATCTTCTCCATCAAACTCAAATGCTTATAGAGCTCAAGGACAATACAAATATTGATGGGCCGCTTGAGAAGCTAAAGTTGAATTGGACCAGGGTCCAGGAAGGAAAAAGGAACAGCGTGGATAGGCTTGTCAAGGGTATTGAATTTCTTTTGAAGAAAAACGGTGTCCGGATTTTACGAGGTGAGGCCAGGTTAAAATCAGAGAGGGAAGTGATAGTCCAATCCGAGGAAGACACAAAAATTTTCGCGGATAAAATTATTCTGGCGACAGGAAGTGAATCAGCCAGTTTACCCTTCCTTCAACCCAATGGGAGTGAAATTATCACCAGCAGGGATGCCCTTGAACTAAATGTGCTGCCTAAACGCCTGCTGATTGTTGGAGCCGGAGCTATCGGGCTGGAGATGGGGACGATTTTCCAGAGAATGGGATGTGAAGTAACCATCCTGGAAGTCATGCCGACAGTGCTTCCAAGTATTGACCGAGATATGGCTGTCCGGTTGGAAAGGCTATTAAAGGCCCAGGGACTCAACATCCATACACAGATGAAAATTGAGAATAAAGAACTGACTAATGGGGCCGTCAAATTGGAGGGGACAAATCTGAAGACATTGTCCAGGTTCGAGTTTGAGGCCGATAAAGTTCTCCTGGCAACGGGAAGAACTCCGAATTCTGACGAACTCCGGGAGAGAGAAACACGACTGGCTTTTGATCCACAGGGATTTTTAAAAGTCGATCTCCATCTTGAGACAGGAATTCCCGGAGTTTATGCCATCGGGGATCTTATTGGAGGACAATTGCTGGCGCACAAAGCGTCCCATGAAGGCATCATTGCCATTGAAAATGCTTGCGGAAAAACGAGGACAATGAATTACAATGCTCTGCCATCAGCCGTATTTACAGAGCCGGAATTTGCTTTTGTGGGGATCACAGAAACTGAAGCCAAAGATAGAGGCCTCTCTGTCTGTTCAGGGCTTTTTACACTCCAGGCAAACAGCAGAGCTTTGACAATGAGTAAAATGGATGGAATGGTCAAAATATTGAGTGATTCCGAAGAACGGATATTGGGAGCACAAATCCTTTCTCCCCATGCCAGCGAAATTGTCATGGAAGTCACACTGGCCATACACAATGGGCTCAAGCTGCACGATCTCTCTCGAGTAGTTCATCTCCATCCGACGTTTTCCGAAGCCGTGATGGAGGCTGCGCTCATGGCGAATGGGGAAGCCCTCCACATGCTCAACACTTAACCTGAATTATTCATTAAAACTGCCGTCACCTTCACTTATCTTCAACGATATCAACTCGATAGCATGATTTTTTACAATATTTTGAGCATCACTTTGTTTCTAGGCTAGTTTATATCAAATGTCGACCTGTCATTGCGAGAAATGAAATGACGAAGCAATCTCATTTGTATAGATCGCTTCGCTACGCCCGCGATGAGGTCACCACACTCTCTGTGATCGTTCGTGATAAACTTCATGGGCCGATTCCTCGCATCTGTAGCAACCTCGGCCCGTGAATAATCCAGGTTAAAGGATCATTTCCAAAACCCTAGAATTCTCAAATCCTTTGCATATCTCGATAGGATTAATTGAATTATTAATTTGATTAGTTTATCATGGGTCTCAAAATGAAAAACAGAAGTATAACAGTATGGAATGAGGGTGAAAGCTAATGATATCCCGTAGAGAATTTCTTAAACGGGCTGGAGTGATTGGAGTGTCTACGGCCTTAGATAGCTCTGTTTTTCAGCGTATTCGGCCGCCAAAGAAGAATTTAAATCAGAGCACATCGCTCGATCATGAATATCCTTTTCCGTATGATTCTGACTATTTTGAGGCTTCGGAAAGAGTCGTCTTTCTCAATCCTGAGCGGGCCAGTGTCAACATTCTTCCGAAAGAAGGAAAGAGCTTGGATATTAAACTGTATATCGAGCAGGAGGACAGGATACGGATACAGCAGGCCAAAATGTTCAGTTTTTCAGGAGTGAATGACAGTTTTGATATCCCGTTCCACAATCTCTACCGTGATCCATTCTTTACTTATCGAATCGAATACAAGGAGACACAGGAGGGAACCTGGAAGTCAACACCGGAACGAGTGGTCAAAACTCCGAGTGTGTCTCTGGATGAAAGACAGATTGAAGTGATCTTCATAGGAGATGATCACATCC
This sequence comes from uncultured Eubacteriales bacterium, assembly GCA_964516025.1. Taxonomy (GTDB): domain Bacteria; phylum Acidobacteriota; class Aminicenantia; order Aminicenantales; family Aminicenantaceae; genus JAUWVG01. The sequence goes on along the minus strand of CAZEWV010000094.1, from coordinate 664 downwards.
CTGACGATGCGGACGGTCCGGGAGATCCCATCCAGGACAAAACGTTAGGACATCTGAGGTTAACCGGAGAGGCGACTAACTATTTCCTGAAAAAAATTCTTGCAAATCCCCATTTCATCCCTAAATACGAAGAGCGCCGGCTGATGAATGCCTTCTGCATGGCCAGTACGCTTCACCATATCTATCTACATGAGAGCCCGGATTTCATTGTAGATTTAGGCGACCACTTGGGAGGATTCGGTCACAAATGGGAAGGGCTTGGGCTTAAGAATCAGCATAAAGTGACGGCTGAAGAAAATGATGCCTATGCAAAGATTTTTCGTATAGCCACACGGAAAGTTTTTTCCGCACTGTCTCCGACAATCCCCATCTACTGGACTTTGGGAAATCACGATGGAGAAGGCGGATTCATAAGCACTCGCGTTCCCGCGACAAAGTATCGGAAAAAATATTTTAAATTGCCTGGAGCAGCTGAGGGAGGTTCTCCCGATGAGAATTACTACAGCGTGTTTTGGGGTGCTCAAGAGGGTAACTCCTGGTTAAGGGAAGGTCGGAAGGGGGGGGCACAGTTTGTCGTGCTTGACTGCATGAGGTACAACACAGGACTGCCCCGGTCTCCAAAAGACTGGACTATAGGGGATGTGCAGAAAGAATGGCTGACACA
>CAZEWV010000093.1:0-8783 GCA_964516025.1 uncultured Eubacteriales bacterium | reverse complement strand
CGACAACTTTTATGAGATTCAGCAAGAGTGGTTGTCTCGTCCGGCCGCCACAGCCCTTAAGTCTCTCTTGGCAAACCGGACCAGCCCCGAATTTTCGACACCCAACGATGCCAGATTCTGGTCCATTTCACCGAGACTTGGTATGACCTATGATCTCTTTGGCGACGGCAAGACCATTGCTAAAGTTGCTTTTGCCATGTATCCCGGTGGTCCTCAAGATGTTGGCTACTATACCAAAAGTGGTGTGTATCCCTGGATGTATTTCTGGTGGAGCGACCAAGCCGCCGGTCTGGGAAACGGAGACTGGATGGTCGACCTCAATGAGCTCTACTGGTATGACCGCAGGACAAGTGCAAGACCGGTTTACAGAATCTTTGACGATGCCGGAAATTTTCTTCCCGTAGATGACGCAAAAAACCAAAGGCTGGAAGGCTATATGTGGGGTGGATTCGATTGGAATGATCCCATCCGACTGACCCCAAGCAACTATACTGTTCAACCCGACATAAAGCAGAGGAATGACTGGGATATTCTTGTTTCCCTTGAAAGAGAAATATTCCCTGATTTTGGTGTCGGCATTGACTTTACCTACAGATGGGACGAAAGACGAGCTTGGACAAACTACTACTATCCCCAGTATGACAATGATGGTGTTCTTACAACTTTTGGCGTACGCAATCAGTTGGATCCTGCCGATTCGAACTACTTCCCCACGTCAGCCCTCGACCACATAAGAAACAAGGACGATTACATGCAGGCCGGTACTGTTCCCGCTATGGTTATTGGAGATTCTGCCGGAGAAGTTGACTTCAGCACGGATCAGGCAGACGGAAGACCCTGGTATGTCCTCAAAGACATTCCCGAGGCCGGAAACACCAAATACAGATATAGGTCCAACCGTCCTGACCGCCACGACAAATATATCGGTGCGGATTTACGGTGGAACAAACGCTATTCCAACAACTGGATGCTGAGCGGTTCCTTTACACTTCAGACACAGAAAAGCTACTATGGTCAAGGATACCTCAATCCCACCAACCTCTGGGCTTTTGATGGTGACATCTACACCAACTCCATGGGTGGTGGTAGTGGAAAAATAAGTGTTCCCATGTTCACCCGCTGGATGTTTAAAGTGCAGGGCATGTACTCACTTCCTCTCGGCTTCGACGTATCCTTTTCACTGAGCGGCCGTGAAGGAATGCTGATCGACCAGTGGTTTGATATGGTCGACTACAGACTGCCCAACCAAAACAGCCAGGACGCGGAAATCGAAATGCAGACCAACAGCACCGAAGCCAGACTCGGTAACATCTGGATCGTGAATGCCAAAGTGCAGAAGAGACTCATGGTTGGAGATCTTGGAAGCGTTTGGATCTCATGCGACATTTTCAACACGCTGAACAACCAGTCCTTGAACAGACAGCGCCCCGCTGACATGGGTAGGTACTACGTCAGCTATGCTACCCCTCGCTATGTTCCCTATTCACGTGAATCTGAGCCCAATGAGAGTATTAATCCATTGGTTTTGAGATTCGGTCTCAGGTTCCAGTTCTAAGCAGGAAATCAGACAAAGACGCTCAAAGCCCCTTCCGCCTTAGGGCGGAAGGGGCTTTTTTATTGTACCTGAAAATGGTAGAATACGCGTGGAGGTTAAAGATGAAAAGGATAATACTATTCAGCACTATTATATGTTTATTCAGTTTATCGGTTCTCTCCCAGGATTACGCAGGCAAGGCGAGAACGGGGGGTAAAGTCACAGATGAAGAGGGCAATCCCATTGAGGGCGTCAAGGTTAAACTCTTTTGTCTAAAGACCGAATCAGGACTTGAAAAATTTACGGATAGCAAGGGTGTATGGAAGGCCAGTTGGATCAAGGGAGGAACCTGGCATATTGATTTTGAAAAAATAGGGTATAAACCAAAGAATATCAGCACAGAGCTTTCAGAGCTGACAAAAAATCCTCAGATCCCTACTATTCTGGAAAAATCGGAAGAAGCCCTCATGACCAAGTCGGTCAAGGAAGATTTCGATAAAGGATTTATTCTCTATGAAGAAGGCAACTATAACGAAGCCATTGAAGTTTTTAATAAAGTGATAGAGGATTATCCCGATGCCTATATCGTCAACATGAGTATTGGAGACTGCTGCTTTCAGTTGGAAGACTATGTTCAGGCTGAAGAATACTACCTCAAGGTCTTAGAGAAGGAACCAGAAAATTACGATGTCATGATGAACATAGGGAACTGTTACAGCAATCGAGGAGACAATGAAAAGGCCCTGGAGTGGTACAAAAAAATCGAAATCGACAACATCAAGGATCCTATTGTTCTCTATAACATCGGCACATATTTTTACAACACCTCTCAGGTTGAAGATGCCTTGGTGTACTACCGAAAAGCATTGGAGCTCAAGGAAGACTTTCTCGATGTCATCTATCAATACGGCCTGGCCCAGCTGACGTTGGGAAATAATACCGGGGCATTGGCGGAATTTGAAAAGTATTTAAAATATGACTCGGAATCGGAAAGAGCAACACAAGTTAAGGGATTCATTGAGTATTTAAAGAAGTAGCGCCTGGGATAGACTTTAATCCTGAAAGGGCTATTATCATGAAAGTTAAAACATCAATAATTTTTCTCTGTTTCCTTTTAATGACCACGATGGTGTCTTCACCACAAAAGCTTAAAGAGAAAGACCTCCCTGAAAAATACCAGGATTGGTTGAAGCTTACAAGATATGTCATTACTGACAAAGAGCTGGATGTCTTTATGCAGGTGACCAATAATAGAGAAAGAGATATTTTTATTGAATCCTTCTGGAAACTCAGAGATCCCACTCCCGGCACGCCTAAAAACGAATGGAAGGAAGAACTCATCGAACGCTACGATTATGCCAATTACCGGCTCAGGTCTGGATCCGGCCGGCCAGGTTGGATGACAGATCAGGGAAGGATCTATATCATTCTCGGCCCCCCTGTCAGCATTGAAAGAAATCCGTCGTCAAGAGACATTTTTCCTAATGAAATCTGGTCCTATTATGGAGACATTACTAAGGGAATTCCCACACATTTTGCTCTTGTTTTTTTCAGGAGGGGAGGATCGGGAGAGCTCAAGCTGTACGATCCAGTGTCTGACGGGCCTGACAGTCTATTGATTTTTGGAAGAAATATGGATTCTACTGACTATGAAACTTTGTATGAGAAAATACGGGAAGTGGCACCAATTTTGGCTCTCTCGAGCTTATCCATAATACCGGGTGATATACCGCTGGGTTTTCAACCCTCTCTCGACAGCACTTTGATGATGGCGAATATTCTGGAATATGCAAAACGAGGGGTGACACCCACTTATGCCACGCATTTTCTGGATTATAAAGGCATAGTTGATACCGAATACATGACGAATTTCATAGAAAGTGAAGCACAAATTGATGTGATCAAAGATCCCATCTCCGGGCTCAATTTCTTGCATTTTTCCATCCTGCCTACACAGATATCTGTCGATTACTATGAACCCAATGACCAGTATTACAGCGATCTTCGCATAGATGTGAGTTTAAGAGTCCTGGACAACATCATTTTCCAGTATTCTAAGGATTTTCCGCTGTATTTTTCCGATACTGAACTCACCAATTTGGAGTCTACAGGAATAACGATAGAGGATTCCTTTCCTCTAGCCGATGGGGATTACAAATTCATCGTCCTCCTCCAGAATTCAGTGGCGAAAGAGTTCAGCATTATTGAAAAGGAACTTTCGATTCCTGAAGACCTCGGAGTGGTGAAAATCGGAGGGCCTTTCTTTGGATTTAAAATTGTAAATCTCGATGAAAGTTATCATATCCCCTATAAGATATTGGACAAAAAACTGGCTGTAGATCCAAAAAACACCTTTGGGATCTCTGAAGATGTGGTGTTCTTTTTTAACATCGAGAACTTGACGCAGGATTTGTGGAAGGGTGGAGAGGTCAAAGTGTCCATAAAGGGTTCTACTGGGGAAAATCCCTATGAGAAATCCTACACTCTGGATTTAGAGACATATACGTTTAACAAAATACTGTTTTTGTCCCAATCTCTACCGGCTTCGGAATTTGTGCCTGATTACTATTATCTGGATCTCACTTTCGTGGACCAAGAGGGCCTTACAGTGGATGAACAGAGCGGAAAATTTGTCATTTCTCCCCAAAAAACTGTGGCCCACCCCAATCCAAAGATCAAAGGTGTTCCCCTTCAAAACCAATTTATCTATTACTTCATGTTGGCCGAACAGTACAAGAATTTGAATAATAGCGATAAAGCCCAGGAAAATTATGCAAAAGCTTATGCTCTGAGGCCAGATTATATTAAAGGATTGATCGACTATGCGAACTTTATGCTGGAGCAGAATAAATTTGACAGTTCCCTGGAATTGATCGAAAGGGCCAAGGATGATGAGGAACATAAATTTAATTATTATCTGATCAAAGGCAAAACGCTGATGGGATTGGGCAGATACGCTGAGGCCATTGCAGAATTTCTGGAAGGAAATAAAATTTATAACAGTGATCTAGGCCTGCTCAATTCTCTTGGATTCTGCTATCACAAAACTAACCAGAAAAAAGAGGCCTTAGAAATACTCGATATTTCTCTCAAACTCAATCCCGAACAGGAGCAGGTTAAGGCCCTCATAAAAGAGATTGAAAAAAAATAGAACAGGAATTTTGTGAGATCCATTTTTCTTGTGGGGAAAATATAATTGTTGTTGTATTTCTAAAAAAAATTCATTAGAATAACTCGATATTCATACACCCGTTTCGATGGTTGGATCAAGGAGGACAAAGATGAATAGAAAAGGAGAAAGGATAATAGCGTTGATTCTTGTTTTCTCTCTGGTGGCACTTTCAGGAAACTTGATGGCGGCAGAAAGAAAGGGAGTCAAGTTAGTCATTCAGAAAACCGATGGGCAGGAAATTGTCGGGGAGCTCGTTACTGTCAAGAGGGATGCGCTTCTGATAATAGATGCGGAAACAGAAATGGACACAACTATCAATCTCAACATCATTGATGTTATTAAGGTTGATAATAAAAGTCTGATGTTTGAATTAGGAATCGGAGGATTCCTTTTGGTGGGCGCAACAAGGCTAAGTCTTCACAGCTCTTTAGAGAGGGTTGATAAGGGAGACGAGACGGCTACGGCCCATCAAGTGCAGGATACATGGAAATGGGGAGTCATGGGTGCCGGTGTGGGCGTTTTAGCCGGTGCAGTTTTCGGACTTGATAAGTTGATCCGCATTCAAGGAGAATCCGAAGCGAACGTACAGAGTGCCCTGGAGAAACTCAGTAAAAAAGCCCGTGTCAAAGGCATCCAGTAGGCAGGTAGTCCGAAAAGAATTATTTTCCTTAATTAAAGGGACATCATACTTAATTATTTCCTTTAATGTCTTTATTTCTCCGTATTAGCGAGACGTGCGAGAATCTTATGTGCTCGCTTATCATTGACAATGCCGCATTGGCAGGGGCGGGCGATTTCCTCAACGGCTTCCTCCAGTGTCATATCCCCATTCTGTAGACTTTTGACAAGATGTCTCACCAAGTTTTTTGCAATGAGTCCATGTCCACACATTGTTATGAGAGAGAGCTCATCTCCATCAGATAGTTCGTGGGTATGTCCGAATGGCCCCAGGCAGAAGAGATAGGTGTGTTCTACAAAACCGGTTTTTTGACAACAGGAGTGAGTATCACCAGTCAATCCTGTGAGGACGATCGAGATGGGATATCCCAGTTTTCTATTCCTTGGGATCCAATCTTTTTGGAGGTCATTAAGTAAATTCTCGACTATTTTGAGATCAGAAAAGGCTATTTCCAGCCGCACTAATTTTGGATCTTTGGTCGCTTTAGCGAGGCGGTCATTTGTCCATTTCGGCCAATGATCCCCTCCAAATTCCAGCATCTTGGCAGCAAGAACACCCATGGCTGCACTCACTTCCTTTTTATGGCGAAAAGATTTGGGAACCATAGCCAATACGATGATTTCCTCTCCGGGTCGCGAAGGATCCAATCCCCGTCTTTGTGTTGTGTGTGTCATGGCTGCACCACACCGATATTCGATTTTGCATTGGGAAGGCGATATATGTTTGAACCAAAGATTTTTTCAAATGGAGATCTGGCTTTTTTATCAGCACGAATTGCTACGGAAAGACTGAACACGCTTTCAACCTCTTCCGAAAGGATATCAATCATTGTCATAAGTTCACTAGCTGCATTTTCAGGCAGAATGAATTCAATAACGCACGAGATAATCCTTTCATTGAGGATTTCCGGTTTCATCGCGCCTGTCTTTGGATTGTCGATAAGAGACGCAATCGGATTTTCAGGGATAACTTCATACCCATGTGCTTTGAATGCCTTGACGATCCTCTCCACATCCCTGAACCGGCCGCCAAGAACTGGCCGTCCGACTTCGATAAAGACGCCGATTTCTCCCCGTTTGTAGCGGTTTTGGCTATCGTTGGTTTTAATCCCTTCTGTCCCGCGTCCGGTAACTAAGGTCGTCTCATGAACTGCCAAGGGATTACTGAAGGTTTCTCTGATCACCCGAGGCCACTCCAGCTTGACAGGAGTGATGGCATCAGTGGGACATTTTTTAGCCCGGAAGCAGGTCCCACACTCGGCACATTCTTTGGGATCAATAGAGGAGGTGTCGCGTCCTGAAGTGATCGCCTCCATCGGACACAATGGTTCGCAGCGGCCACATCCTATGCACTTCAATTGATCGATGTATCGATGAGGTCCAAATTCACTAGTTTTTTGGGGAAGGTTAGTCCGGCCAATTTTTCGAATAGAGGTTGAGGAAATGGCAGAAAACGGCCCAACTCCGTAAAATATGAGCCCCATTTTGGTTGTTCTGGTAAGAAAAGTTCTCCTCGAAATTCCTTTTTTTGAAGCACTCATGGCTTATCTCCCAGTTCTCTTGATTGAATGTACATTTAAATAAAACGATATTCTGCCGCGCAATTTAGTTGTCATTGAGGACTTCAAAAGTTAAAGAAGTCCAATAACTCTCCCAGTCATGAGTTTCTTTTTTAACCCATTCCATATGAATCGTCCTAATTAGATAGGGGCCGGCTTTCACTAAAGGAACGACAGCCTTACCTTCTGAATCCGTCTTGACTGATCCAGCAAGTTTTTCCCCAAGTCCTGGATAGCCCCATGCAACTTCTGCATTTTTTAGAGGCTCTCCTCGTAACAACACTTTTATGGGGAGATTTTCGCCACGTTTGAGAGCGTAAGGGTTTATCAGTGGGACGATCTCAATAACTAGCCCGATAGGCTTGAGCGGTGTCTCATCCAGCTGTTTCCCGACCTGTAAAATGCTTTTTGGATACTTGGAATAGTACTCAACGGCGGCTTGTTCGAGAATCCCTTCTTGTTTTCTCAATTCGTAGATCTGCGGCAGGCCGTCATGGAGGAGATATTCATTGAATTCCTCAGCCGTGAGTTTGATCTCTTTGGATTTTAATGCCGCAGCCACTATATAGGTTCCAGCCTTTTCTAATGTTATCTCTGTTGTGAGTGAGTTGCCTTCGATTTCAAATTTGGAAATATCCGTTTTTCCGGATTTTCCGGTTACTGTAAACTGAGTAAATCGTGCCGGATCGATGGCACTTAGACTATTTGGAAAGTCCATCCCTGTATTTGCAGATATCGTCAGCGAATCGTTTGGATTCAACATGAATTTTTGCGGGACCAGCCAAAAATCATGAGCTCCTAGGAACGCCGCAATCAGCACAACCAAAACACCTAAAAAAAAGATCTTTCCTTTCATATCTCCCTCCTCTCCATTTAAAGTAATAATTAAAGGGACATCATACTTAATTCACCATCATAATTAAAGGGACATCATACTTAATTCAATATTTCGGTAATTAAGTATAGTGTCCCTCGAATTACTTGTCAAAAACACAAGGCTAATAAACAATTATTCTTTTTTTTTAAATATTTTTACACTTTATGAGAATTTTAGATCAAAAAATTAGTCTTAATTAATAGAAAACAAAGGAATCGTAATGCCAAGAATAGCTCGAATTGTCGTTCCTGAAATGCCTCACCATATTACCCAAAGAGGAAATCGTAGGCAGAGGGTATTTTTTTCTCATCACGACAAGCAATTTTATCTAAATCTGCTCAACTCATATGCCAAAGACAAGGGTGTCAGTTTTTGGTCATTTTCTCTTATGAATAATCACGTTCATTTTATTGCAGTTCCAAAATATCCTGACAGTTTTGCCAAAGGTTTTGGAGAAGCTCATCGCAGGTATTCCAGTATGGTGAACTTACGTGAGAATTGGCGGGGATATCTTTGGCAGGGACGATTTGAATCCTATCCATTGGATGAGAAGCATCTCTTTAATTCCATGCGATATGTTGAACGTAATCCTGTGAGAGCGGGCCTTGTTAAGAGGGCTGAGAACTATCTATGGTCAAGCGCAAAAGCTCATGTTCAAGGGGAAGAACACTTTCTGTTAGACACAAATTATTTCATTCAAGGAATTCCAGAATGGAATAGATATCTTGAAGAACCAACAAAAAAAGAAATGCTTGAGTCCTTTCGCCAACATTCAAGGACTGGGAGACCTATGGGTGGAGATGATTTCATCGATAAACTTGAAGTGATAACAGGAAGAAGTTTAAAGAAACTTAAACCTGGGCCCAAAAAATAGAATTAAGTATAGTGTCCCTCGAATTATTGACCGCTTTGAATTCTTTCGAATCTCCACTCGCACAATTGTTTAAACCTGTTCATGACATT
>CAZEWV010000092.1:0-8903 GCA_964516025.1 uncultured Eubacteriales bacterium | reverse complement strand
CGCGGTACCCTTCATACGCCAAACCAAGTTCCGCCGCTATATTTACAAATTTCCCTTTGCCATCATTTCGATAAAAACCATCGGTCCCGCCCAGAGTCGTCACAAAAATATCAAAATCGCCATCGTTATCATAATCAACCAGGGAAGGCCGTATAGTTCCAGCCATGGAATGATCACCCGGATTTTCGTCTATGGCTCTACCGCCGGCATCCAGGCCATTTTCTGGTGCGATATCAACAAAACTGTTTTTATCATTCCGGTACATTCTGTTGGCATAGCCATCCATATTACCAAGATACAAATCCAGATCGCCATCTAAATCATAGTCGAACCACACGCCACCCATCGTAGCGCGCGAACCCGTTATACCCATCCGTGTTGCAACATTTACATACTTGCCATTGTCGTTACGAAATAGCATATTAGTGATATCACGAAAACAGACTAATAAATCGACATCTCCATCATTATCGTAATCGATCCAGTTCAATTGCCTGGCATTGCCAAGAGGTAGATTGAGATCAAGCGACTTCGTGACTTCAATAAATTTTTTACCGTCATTTCGGTATATTCGACATGCTATCTTGGCAAAATCTTCACGGGCACCTGATGTGTAGCCAACATAAAGATCGAGATTGCCATCAGCATCATAATCCCCCCATGCTAAAGCCCGCGTATCCTCGAGATCTGCTACACCAAGCTCTGCGGCCACATCTTTCATGACTCCGTTTTCATTTCTATACAAACGATTTGGCGTATCCTTCCTGAAGCCCACATACAAATCCAAATCACCGTCATTATCATAATCAGCCCAGGCATGTGTCATCGAGTTTCTCTGAGCAAAAAGTTCCGGCTGGATTAATTCGAATTTTGGTTGCTGTGCAATTAAAGCACGGCTACCAAATAACAAAATAAAACCAATTACCAATGTTTGAAATGATTTCATTTTCGACTCCTTTTGAAACCATTCTAGTATTGATTTAGATCTTATGCAAAAGGTATTAACTCAATAATCTTACAGTTCAACAATTCAACCGCATTTATCTTTCTTGACATTGTTGAAATATCAAAGAAGACCCAGTATTTCCCGTTTTTGCATTGGCCCCAGTCTAGGCTCAAGGCCTTCTTACAATAATGTTTCCTACATTTTTTTCCTTTAACATATCGTTAAAACCTTGAAGATCCTTTTTAAGCAACTCGACTAGCTGTTTCTGGTAGGATGCCAGCTTCTCAGTATGCATCTCAGTCACTTCATGCTGAGAAACAGTAGGTTTGAAATCAGATTTTCCGATTTCATTAGCAAAAGCTGTAATCTTGCGGTGAAGCTTAGCCTTTAAGGTTAGAATATCTTGACTAGCCGTACCTCCTGTAAGCTTCATTTGAAGCAAATTTTCTTCTACAGCTATGAATTTCTCATCGAGTTCCTTGCCAGCTTTAATAACCGGGATAACACTTTCGTCCCCTTCTAGCAATGCTGCTAAATTATTAATCTGCATCCTTATTAATTCAATTTGATTAATCATATCCACTAAATTATTTAAGTTATCTCTCACTTCCAATAACAGTTTTACTTGAGCCTGAATATCTGCCTCGCTTCCAGCCGACTTCGGATCCTTCTTCACAGTAAGTTTTTGGATAAATTCCTGTCCATCTACCTCAATTTTCACGGTGTAAGACCCTGGCGCAGCCAGAACTCTGATAGGCCTGCCTGCACCCACCAACGATCTCCAACCTTTTGATCCGGCCGTAATATGGGGTGCTCCAATCGGCCAGCCTCTTTTTAGTATCCCCATCCTCTGGTATACCCAGGTCAACATCCTTCCAGAGTTCGAGGAACGCTGACACCGGGATTCCTAAGGTTTAGGATGCTAAGGAGCGTTTGGTAGCATTGAAGTAAACGGAAGCAAAACAGCAATCAATTCGTCATATTAATCAGTATTCCGATGAAAATTAAAACAAGCTGAGAGCTTGAAAGTTGGAGTTCTCTTTAGTTTCTGTTTCTTATCGTTGCCTGTACTTATGTTTTTTCCTTTTTGTACATAAAAGCTTTCAGCAAGTCAAGTGGGATAGGGAAGATGATTGTTGAATTTTTTTCTGTTGCAATTTCAGCGAGAGTGCCCAAAAACCTGAGCTGAAGTGCCTGAGGGTTTGTTGAGATAATATCTGCAGCTTTGGTTAACTTATCTGCAGCTTGATATTCACCTTCGGCATGTATAACCTTGGCTCTTCTTGCTCTTTCCGCTTCGGCTTGTTTGGCTATGGCTCTTTGCATATTTTCAGGAAGATCCACATGTTTCATTTCTACCAGCTGAACCTTGATTCCCCAGGGGCCTGTGCGCTTATCGATGATTTCTTGGAGTCGAATATTGAGTTTCTCTCTCTCTGAGAGAAGATCATCGAGTTCAACCTCACCCAGTGTACTCCGCAATGTTGTCTGTGCAAGTTGTGAAGTGGCATAAAGAAAATCTTGGACTTCGAGGACGGCTTTTTGGGGGTCCATAACACGAAAATACAAAACAGCGTTGACTTTAACTGAAACATTATCTTTGGTGATGACATCTTGAGGAGGAATATCCATGACAACGATCCGAAGACTCACTCTAACCATACGGTCAATTGGGGGAAAAACAAAGATAAGCCCCGGTCCTTTGGGTTTAGACAATACACGGCCGAGTCGAAAGATTACTCCTCTCTCATATTCCCTCAGGATCTTAATCGCATTCAAGAGGTAGAGAACGATGAGTGCTATGATGATAACAGGAAAAGTTAACATGTTTACTTCCTATAATTTTTGATGACGGGACTGATAATATCGTGAGACGGGGATCTCGTCCCCATGAAGAGGAGTGCACAGTTGCTGCAAAAACGTGCGGTATCAGTGTTTTCAGAATGACATTTAGGACATTTTGTTCTCAATGTTTCCCTCTTTGCCTGGGCGATTATAGCATAATGATTAATAGGAGACGTGTCAATCAGGGTAAATGCTTTGAAAAGGCATCGTATATCAGAGAGGGGACTATCTCAGCCTAAATGGCGGGAGGAAGGATGTGGAGGGTAAAAGGAAATCTGGTGCCGGAGGCGGTAGTCGAACCCACGCCCGGGTTGCCCCGGACTTGATTTTGCGTCCAGCGTCTGTAATCTCATATTTGGACAATCTATCACTCTCAAATCAAAATCAGGACTCGGAATATAAGGAACCATAATTATTTTAATGAAGCTGCTATTAATAGTTTTAGTAATTATAATTTCTTCGGGGCTTCTTCCGGGAGAAGACCAGATTTCTTCCTAATTTCACGATCGAGTTCTTCTGCCAGCTCCTTTTTTTCTTTAAGAAGCTTCTTAACATGTTCTCTTCCCTGGCCAAGCCTCTCCCCCTTGTAGGAATACCAGGTTCCAGACTTCTCAATAAGCCCGACATCGGTGCCACAGTCGATCAAATCTCCCTCTCGTGAGATTCCTTTGCCGTAGATGATATCAAACTGAGCTTCCCTAAACGGACAGGCCATTTTGTTCTTGACAATTTTAACCTTGACTCTATTTCCGATGACCTGTTCCCCCTCTTTTAGAGTCGCCAGTATCCTGATGTCTATTCTCATCGATGCGTAAAACTTTAATGCCCTTCCTCCTGTTGTTGTCTCAGCGCTTCCCAGGAAAAAGCCGATTTTTTCTCTAATCTGGTTGACAAAAATGAAACACGTTTTAGAGCGGCTGACAATGGCCGTCAGCTTCCTCAAGGCCTGCGACATAAGGCGAGCCTGGAGTCCCATGTGCGCATCCCCCATCTCACCCTCGAGTTCAGCCTTGGGTACGAGTGCGGCGACGGAATCAACCACAATGACATCAACGGCTCCACTGCAAACGAGCACCCCGGCAATTTCAAGGGCCTGCTCCCCATAATCTGGCTGCGAAATGAGGAGATTATCTACGTCAACACCAATGCTGGCCGCATATCTGGGGTCCAATGCATGCTCGACATCGATAAAGGCAGCCTGCCCTCCTCTCTTCTGGGCTTCAGCGATAACATGGATAGCGAGCGTGGTCTTCCCAGTGGCTTCCGGGCCAAAAATTTCCACCACCCGCCCTCTGGGGAATCCTCCTATGCCCAAGCTCAAATCAAAGGCAATCGAACCCGTGGGAATCGCGGGAACCTTGACTGCTGCGTCCTTCTGCCCCATTTTCATCACAGCACCTTTTCCGAACTGTTTCTCTATCTGCGAAATTGCCGCTTCAATCGCTCTTGCTCTTGCGCTTTCCTTTTGAGTGCTTTCCTCTTCTTTCATTTTTGCCCTCCTCGATGCTTTGGATTAGATTGTCTCCTGAAAACCCAAGCCCAAATGTTTTTTTAATTTATTGTGATTTAGATGTTGTATATGGCAAAAAAGCATTTAATTGTTTCGGCGTTAGATCGTTTTTTCGTTGTGATCTTTTTCGGACATTTCTCGATTAAATCAATATCCTGATCAGGATCGTTTGTTAATATGATTTAAATTGTTTCTTTTCCCAATTTTGAGAATTTCTTTCCCCTCGCTCATCTTAATCCGCTAATTCGCTAAGCTGTCTTTTTCAGTATCGGGGAGGCTAGGGCCCTAGGGTCTTTGGCTAACATTCGCCTTGAATAGACCAAAAATACCGAAAAGACTTTAAACTTTAGTTATTTTTTTCCGATTTAGCTTCTTTTTTTCCATATTTCTGGATGAATATTTCTGTTAGTGCTCTGGCTTCCGTGTCTGTATATTGCTTGGGAGGAGACTTCATAAAATAAGAAGAAGGAGCAAAGAGAGCTCCGGATAATCCGTTATTAAGGGCCAATTTACAACATCTGATGGCATCGATGACTACCCCAGCAGAATTTGGAGAGTCCTCGACGGATAGGCGACAGTCAATGTGCGTGGGTATGTCTCCGAAATGTCGGCTCTCTATACGAAGAAAACACAACTTATTATCTTTCTGCCAGGGAACATAGTCACTCGGGCCGACATGTACATTCTCAGGGTAAATGTCTAAACCTCTTGCCCGGATTTGAGAGGTAACGGCATTGGTTTTGGATTTCTTTTTTGAGTCCAACCTTTCTCTTTCCAGCATATTGAGAAAGTCCGTATTGCCTCCTGTGTTGAGCTGGTAGGTTCTGTCGATAGGCATTCCTCGGTCCAGATAAAGATTGACGAGTGTCCGATGGAGAATGGTCGCACCCACTTGAGATTTTATGTCGTCTCCGATGATCGGGAGATTCTTTTTTTCAAATCTTTTCTGCCAGTACTTCTCACTGGCGATAAACACAGGGATACAATTGATGAAGGCACAGCCTGCCTCTAGGATCTGTTCGATGTACCATTTTGTTGCTTCTTCGCTTCCAACCGGAAGGTAGTTGATAACAATATCTGTTTTAGTATCTTTAAGGATGTCAGTCACATCTGCCGTACTACCGGGAGCTATTTCAATAATCTTTGAGACGTATTTTCCAAGGCCGTCGTGAGTCATTCCCCGTGCAACTTTGATACCAGAATGAGGTACATCTGAAAATTTTGTCGTGTTGTTGGGAGGAGTAAAAATAGCTTTACTTAGATCTTTACCAACCTTGTTTCTATCGATATCAAAAGCAGCTACAAATTCAATGTCTCGAATGTGATAGCCGCCGAGGCTAGCATGCATGATTCCCGGAATAAAACCAGATTCATTTGCATTTTTATAATATTCTATACCCTGAACCAGAGAAGAGGCACAATTGCCCACCCCGATTATGGCGACTCTAACTTTGCTCATTCGCTTCTATCTCCTTTCCTGTTTATTTTGTGGCTAACCAGAATTTAATTCTGCTCTCCTCAAGGCAGATTATTCTTCTAATGAAATGATTCGCTGAAGAAATTCGTTCAATCTTTTATTCTCATAATGAAATTCTTTAACGATCTGTCTTGCTCTTTTCGATAGCCTCTGATAACCCCAGATCATTCTGGAAAGTATTTCAGATTCATCATTTCTCTCTGCATAAGCCAGGAGATTGACCTCAAAAAAAGACAGGCTATCAGCATCTTTCAAAATTGCAATATCTACATCATTAATTAGGCCGAGTTCGTGATTTCTAATGTGGCTGAGGATTTTGTTTTTCACCTTCCGGCTGAGAGGATACTTATCCAAAATCTCCTGAATAACCTTGGCACTATTTATTGCATGAGCATTTTTGAATTTGTTGTAATCAGAAAATTCGGAACGGACAACCTTCTTCTTGGAGAGAGCACGTTCAATATCATGAGCAAAAGCGGCTAGTTGAAGAGGCCAATCTGCGTCAGGCCTTAATTTTATTACCCACTCTTTCACACCTCTCGCATGGGCATAGTCCTCAGGTAAATCTGAACGGGAAATAATATCCCCGATCTCATTTTCAATGGCTTTACGATAATTGATATTCATGTCTTAATACAAATAATCTCCTTATAGATTCAGCATTATTAACTATAGATAAAATGATCAATGCGGCAAACAATTGGTTCAAAACAGCCCCGATGAACACGATAAGTAGTCGAATATCCCGCCCCATCCTGAAGCTTATCTTCTTGTTAAAAGCCTTTGAAAGCAAAAGCTCATCATACTGCATGGCTGTATAGCTGATCATGAAACTCCCTGTAAGAGCAAGGAATCCTGCCAGCCAGACCCAGTTCGTCTCCATCTTATAAAAGCAAGCAATGGTCATGCCTAAAATAATCAAAGCGTCAGCATATCGATCGAGAACCCGATCTAAATATTCACCGAATTTGCTTTGTTTAAACTTTAGTCGGGCGATCTCACCATCACATCCGTCTAGGATGGAAGACAGTTGAGCCATAAACCCTCCTATAACAATTTTTGGATATCCGCCCAGAAAAAAGAACAATCCAGACAGTACAGCCAGGAAAAAGCTAATCAAAGTCATATGATTAGGACTGATATTTAAGCGACTCAGTCTCGAAGAAATCCAGATAGAAATCTTACGATTCAAATGTTTAGAAACCGGGCCATCTGTGAGCTTCTTCAATTGTTTAAGCAATATCTTTTTTGCCTTCCGAAGGGTTTCTCTATCATCCACATCTATCCAAAACTTGTCGCCTATATCATATGTCTTCAGCTTTCCTCGATTGGAGAGTATTTGATTTGCAGCCGAAAGCGAATATTTCCCTTGGGAAATACTTTCCTCCAATGCATCGAAAATAACCGGAGAACAGAGGAAAATTCCTGTATCAAGGGCATTGAACTGATCAAGCCCTTTGCCTATTCCCTTGACTTTTTCGTTTTCTACCCACACTTTGGTTACGTCATCGATGTTGAAGTGATTACCGTTAAGTCTGCGATCCACACATAAAATGCAGCCATCCCTTTCATTTTCAATTTGCAGAAGACCTCTTAGAATCGAATCATCAAAGAGGTGATCTGACATCAAAAGGATGAAGTTCTCCTTAAGAAAACCTTTGGCTTTGTAGACAGAGACACCGTTGCCTTTTTCCCAATCGGAATTGAAAATATAGTTCACATGGACACCGTACTTATCACCAGTCCCAATTTTTTCCACAATTCGGTCGCCCTTATAGCCAACTACAATTTTGAACATAGTAATGCCGGCTAATTTAGCTCTCAAGATTATTCGTTCGATGAGACAAAGTCCAAAAATTGGAATCAAGGGTTTTGGAGAAAAGCGATTATTTAATCTGCTTCCTCTTCCAGCAGCGATGATAAGCACTTCCATTCTATATCAATCTCCTTTCTGATTCATTTTTAACCCCTGGAATGGCGATTTCTTCTGCAAGGGTTAGTACTTACTTGATATTAAAACTTTTGGTCTGTTCTTACACCATGAGTAATTTTCCATGCACTTTTTCCCTTCATGAAATGAGCAAGATTTAAGAAAAGAAGGCATGAATAGAAGAGGTTAATATTCTAATTTTTTATGGAGTTTAAATTTGTCTCTTTTCTTCGCACTTGCCTCTAAGCAAAAAAAATAATATAGCTACCTTCTCAGGGGATACGTACTATCTATTACCTTTTAATTCATATTAAGATATTTTCAGAAAAATATCAATAGAACTGCCGCCCGTAATCCAAATTTTCATTAGGACTAACAATTTAATGATAAAAATCTGTGATTAATTTCAATCAATAATCTGAGGGAGAGATGCCATTTAAGGAATCGTTACAATTATTTTGAATACGCTTTTAAATTCGCTAACTTTAAATTAAAAACCTATATTGCGAAAATACAAAATAGATTCAGCTCTCTTTTGCCGGCTGGAGAGAGAGCCCGCCTTAATGGTTCCCATCAACCCCCTTTTGCTGACATCAGCCGGCTTTAAACGATCATTATTCATTTAAATAAAAACCTCTCTGCCAAAAAAGCACCTTAAAAACAAAAAAAGGAGGAAAACTATGGAACTACAATTCTTTTTCGTTGATTACTATCCCTGAATAGACTATTCGAGAGATTTTGACTAATTTTTTAATTCAGCAATTTTTCTCGCTATCAATCTCTTTATTCCTCGTGATTCAAAACATCCCACAACTTTGTTTTCATCTGAGATAACAGGCAAAAATTCCAGATTATTTTCATTCATAATCTCTTTTACTTCGGACATGGACATCTCGGGCCTCGTTACAGCGATTACAGGTTCCATTAGGTCGAAAGCAAGAAGAAAATCATCCAAGCCCGAAACAATAAATGTATCTTTGATGTTATAGATTGAGATAATACCAATTAAATTTTTATCCTCATTAACTACGGGATAAAATAAATATGAATTCTTGCAAAATAACTCAAGAATTTTGTTTAAAGGCATATCCATGTAGATAAACGGCGTTTTTTTATCCATTACGTCTTCAACTTTGCTTTCTTTGATGATATCTTTTTCTGTAATATTCAATCCCACTTCTCCAGCTTTTGTAAC
>CAZEWV010000091.1:0-8950 GCA_964516025.1 uncultured Eubacteriales bacterium | reverse complement strand
CATTCATCCTAGCCTTTGCACACTGAACAATTTGAGGAAAAACAGTCTGAAGATGGGACGATGTCGTGAGCACTACGGCATCGGCTTCGACATTGGAAAAGAGTTTATCCGCATCTTTCTCAATAAAAATACCTGTTTTTTTTGGTGTATCCAAAATATCCCCTAAATCCTTTCCAACAAAAGCAGGATTTATGTCCATTGCACCCACAACATCAAAACTTTCTTTTTCAAATAGAACTTCAGCCGTTTTTTTCCCCATGACGCCACATCCATAGATAATGACTTTCAGGGTCCTCATTTTTTTAACTCCTTTGAAAAATAAAATTTATTTAAAAGATAAGATTTTCTTAAGAAATCCATTTTTTAGCAATACGTTCGACAGCATCCAGGGACCCTTGAATTTCTTTTTCGCTGTGAGCTGTAGAAATAGATCCATATCCATGATAAGTGTTGAATCCTTCTTCAAGCATGGCCAATTTAAAAATTTTCTCTCTCAATTCTATATCACTCGTTTCAGGATCCCAAATCTGTTCTGGGAATCTCAGTTTATCAAGCCCTTTATGGAGAAAATTAACTCCAATGAGAGAACTCCGTATGCCAAAAGGTCCATCGCCACCGGTGCATTTGACGGAAATGCCGTAAAAAGAAAATATCTCTTCAATACCAGATCTGACTATCTCACCAAGACGGCCAATCTTGCTGTAGATGTCTTTTTCATTCTGGATGAGATATTCAAGGAACGTCAAACCAGCCAGCATAGAAGCTGGATGTGCAGAAAAGGTTCCTCCTTCGAACTTGACCCGATTGATAGGATTGGCATCTGGGCTTAAAAGATCCAAAACATCTGCCCTGCCGGCAACGGCGCTGACTGGCATCCCCCCTCCTATTGTCTTACCAAAAACAGTCAAATCAGGATCGATGCCGTACAGGCTTTGAAGGGCACCGGCATGAAATCGGAATCCCGAGATAACTTCGTCAAAAATGAGAAGAGTTTCGTGACGAGACGTCAGTTCTCTGACTTTATTCAGATACTCAGTATATCCGAAAAGAAAACCTCCAGCGCCAATGAAGGGCTCAATAATTAAACAGGCAATCTTTTCCCCATGTTCAGAAAACGTTTTCTCCAGATGCTCTTCATCGTTAAATTTTGTCAAAACAATAGTTGAAATGATATCTGTTGAAAGCCCCGCCGACTCTACCTGATTCAATCCATCTTCATACTGCGTTATACCTTTGAGGACATAGGGTTGCGCGCCGTGCCACCCACCACCGACCTTCACGACCACCTCCCTCTGCGTAAACGCTTTGGCAAGCATGATGGCATACATTGTTGCCAGAGTTCCGCTTGTCGTAAATCGGATCTTATCGGCCGAAATCTTATCCAGGATAAGTTGTGCCAGCTTGTGTTGAAATTCACCGGGAAATCCTGTTATCAAACCCTGGCCATGTGACATATATTCTTTTAGAGCATCGAGGACAACCTTTGGATTGTGTCCCAGAATATTAGCGAAATGGCCCTGCCAGAAATCGACATATGTATGTCCATCTATATCTGTGACTTTTGATCCTCCGGATTGGACATCATAAAATGGATATGGGGAAAAAAGTCGAAGATTATGACTTCCCCCTTTGACAAGACTACGGCTTGCTGACGAAAAAACCTCAGCGGATTTCTTGTGTGTAATTTGATAGTTTTTGATAAGCTCAGCGAGTAACGACTTTTTATCTCTCATCTCTCTTTTAACATGGATAATTCATGAAAAATGTCTATATTTCACGTAATACATATAATATCAAGGGTTTACATAGATGGAAGAAACAAGCTGATATTTATTTGATGAACTTTATTTAATAAATCCGTTGAGCTTATTGGCCAGGGTTTGATTAATCGTTCTCAATTTATTCAAAACCTCTCGTGCACTGAAGCTATCCTTCAAGTTCAAGTAACAAATTCCCAAGTTATAGTAAGCGTATCCATTATCAGGTTTGAGTTCGATGACTTTTTTTAAGGGTTCTACAGCCGGATCCCATTTTTTCAGCTGCATGTTGCTGGTGCCAATGCCCATCCAGGCATCTGCATGATCAGGAAGTATTTCTACAAGTTTTTCATACACTTTTACAGCATTCTGATATTGTTTCAGCTGAGTGTGGCAATACCCGAGCTGCAGATAGGCATACTCCATTCCCGGATCGATTTCGATAACCTTTTTGAAAACATTGGCGGCCTCGGCGAAATCTTTTTGTTTAATCAGCATATATCCAAGATTGAATTGGGCCTCGGCATTATTCGGATCAAGTTCAATTAAACGGGAAGCCGCTTCAACGGCTTTGTCAGGCATTTTCGCCTCATCATACATCCTGACAATCGTGTTGTGGTAGGGGGCTAGATCTTTGGGAGAAAGTTCGGTCATTAGAATGAAAACTTGTTCAGCTTTATCATACTGCCCTGATTTTTGAAAGGATTGAGCCAATTTATAATTGAGAGTGATATCCTCTGGAATGGCCTTAAGGGCTTCCTGGAAAGCCGGAGCGGCCTCGGCATATTGTTCGCTTTCAAAGAGAGAAATACCCATTTGTTTATAGGAGTCAGCAATATCTTGAGGATTCAAATCGATGTATTTCTGATAGAATTCAGCAGCTTTTACAAAATCACGAAGTTCATAGTGAGCTTTTCCAATATTAGAATACGCCTTCTTATTCTCTGCATTGAGATCTACCGCTTTCTGGAAAGGAGCGATAGACTCCTGCCACTTCATTGATCTCAAAAAGACCTCTCCCAATCCAAAATGCGCACTGTCTCTATTTGGTTCCAACTCAATGATCTTTTTGTATGCGGATTCAGCCAAACCATAATTTCTCTGAACCATATAAATCTTGGCCAGCAGATCGTGCACTTCGATTTCTTCAGGTTTGAATTTGACAACTTTCTTCAGAAAACTTTCAGCCTTATAGGAATTACCGAGGGCAAGAAATGTTCTTCCTGCCAGATTTGACCCGTCATATGTTTCAAAATAATTCTCAGGAGCTGAGTTGGATAGTGGAGCGGCTGTCCCGGATTGAGAGAGATTTTTTAAAGCATTGACTGGTATAACAACTGTTGTTCGGAGATCAAGAAATGTGAGCACACCCAGAACCTGCCCACTTTGATTGAAAACCGGGCCGCCGCAAAAATTCTCTGGAGAATTAACAGTGACATCAAAGAATTTTCTTTCAGAGGAAAGCTCTAGGGTGTTTCCCACCGTTCCTTCATCAGCTCTGAACTCTCCATCAGGACCCCTCCCCAGAGTAAATATTTTCATTCCAGAAGCCAACTCGTCGGAATCTCCAACCGTGATAAATTTTGATTTTCCTTTTGTCTTTAAAATTGCGATGTCGAAGTTTTTATCTTCAGCCAAAAGGCCTTCAATTTTTATCTTTTTCCCTTTAAAGTTAATGCCCCCAGCATCCAAGGCTTGGCTGACAAGATGATAGTTTGTAACTAAAACACCTTCTCCAATAAAAAAGCCTGTTCCTACTCCGATTTCTTCGTCGTCGACTCCAAAGAAACTCAATGAAATCACAAAGCCTTGATTGTTTTCTAAAATTGAATCGGCATCTCCGGATTGAGGAAAAATCATCCCCACAGAAAACAAGAATAAGATAAACATACAAGTGAGTGCGACTGATTTTAGTTTTCTCAAGCGGGCCTCCTTGAAATAAAGTATTATTTTATCATAATGTAATCACAAATCTACACCTTGAAGATTACTCTGTCAATTCATTCTCTGTCATTTCCGTGATTTCAAAAACGAGTTCTCCGTGAAGTGATACGAAATCACGGAAATGGGGATGCGTACGCTTATCTTGTAGAAATAAGGAAAATCCCATAAAATCTGTGGTCCAGGTAATCAATGACAAATCGACAAAAGATTCTTTTGATCTATGGTTTCACTTTCGGCAGCCTTCTCTTATGGATGAGTGGCATATTCCTGGCTCCTTTTTTAAAATCTTTTTCTAACAAGTGGAGTGAATTCATTTATGCGGTTTTTTCTCCCGTATGTCACCAGATATCTGAAAGAAGCTTTTTCGTTTTTGGATTTCCACTTGCCGTATGTACACGTTGTCTAGGCATCTATACAGGATGTTTGCTGGGAATGATGCTTTATCCCATAATCCAGGGATTTGCTGACACCGTGACTCCTAAAATCAGACTTTTTGTCCTCATCACATCCCCGATAGCTCTAGACACATTGGGCAACTTTTTCTCGGTATGGAAAACAACGCCTTGGTTGCGTTTCACGATAGGTTTCATTTGGGGAGTAATTCTGCCATTCTATTTTATTTCAGGTCTCGGTGATGCATGGAAGAAAAAAAATCTTGTAATTCCGGTTAAAAAAAAACTAGAATAACACAATCTTTAAAACGGAGGTCGAATGATGAATACACAACGACCACAGATGCTGATGCCTGCTTTAATCGGAGGAAGTCTCTCAGGAGTACTTTCAGCCATCCCTTTTATCAACTGCCTCTGTTGTTTATGGATTATTGGAGGCGGACTCCTTGCCGCATATTTGTTATCAAAAGATTCTCAAGTCAGCCTGACAACCGGAGACGGGGCCATCGTGGGAGTATTTGCCGGGATAATCGGAGCCGTATTGAATACGATTGTTAGTATTCCCTTTAACGCTATGATGCGCGACCCAGAAAGGATGCGAGCCATTTTGGACAAGGTAAGCGAGGTTTTTCAAGATTTACCGGTAGGGATGGAAGGCTTGCTCGAATCCGGACCTTTCTCCGGAACTTTTTCCATTGCCTGGACACTGCTGAGTTTGGTGATAGGCATGGTCGTCTTTTCCGCTTTTAGCTTATTGGGTGGAATAATCGGCGTCTCAATTTTCAAGAAAAAATTTGATCCAAATGGACCGGTGAATAACGATGTTCTTTAAAACACAAGTCATCATCAATCCTGAATCTAATCAAGGACGAACAAAAAAGAGATGGCAACACATCAAAGAGGCCTTGAAGTCTTTTATAAAGGAATTTAAGTATGAATTTACTGAGAAACCTCTCCAAGCTGTAGAAATTTCGCGTGCTGCTATTAAAGATGGAACGGAACTGATTGTTGGCGTTGGTGGTGATGGCACCATGAATGAAATCGCAAACGGTTTTTTTGAAAACGATAGTCCTATTAACCCAGAGGTAACTCTAGGTATAGTCCCCGCTGGAACAGGTAGTGATTTCTGCCGAAGCCTGAATATCCCGTTAGGATTAAAAAATGCTCTACAGGTAATCGCACAGGCTCCGTCCAATATAATTGATATCGGAAAAGTGAGATTCAGGAATCATTCAAGTTTCGAAGAAGAACGTTTTTTCCTCAATGTGTCGGATTTTGGAATTGGAGGTGAGGTTGTCCACCGGATGAATCAAGAGCGGATGGAAAAAAAGACATCGTCTTATTTTAGATGCTTGATCACAACATTTATGCGCTACAAGCACAAAAGCCTGAGGATAAAAATCGACAATGAGGAAATTCCCCAGCAAGATTACATGATCGGTGCCATATCTAATGGACGCATCTTTGGCAAAGGAATGAAGATCGCACCCGAGGCTTCTCTCAATGATGGATTGTTTGACCTCGTTCTGGTAAAAGGGATGAAAAAGTTTGAATTTTTCAGGAATATCTACAAAATATATATGGGCACACACCTTTCACACCCAAAAATATCTCTTTTTCGAGGAAGAAAATTAGATGTCAATCCTGCCGATAGTGAGGAAACGGTCCTCATAGAAGTGGATGGCGAGCAAGTCGGTTCACTCCCGGCCACCTTTGAAATCATCCCCTCGTCTCTTCTCGTAAAGAGCTATCTCTGATATTCTGGTCAGGAGTCTTGAGGAAGCGCGGATATTATCTTTTGTTTCTCAAATAATAATTCCGGTCATTTGTAATAATAAGTCTTCCGGACTTATCCCGAAAACTGAATATCTTTTTATTTCTGTTAGGGGGTTGTTCCTGATTCCAGTAGGATTTGACCCTTTTAATATACTGGACCGTTTCGGGATAGGGAGGGATACCTTTGTGCTTTTTTACGGCCTCGGGACCTGCATTGTAGGCGGCTAAGACCAAATCATCTTTTTGGTCATAAGTCTGAAAAAGTTCTTTAAGAAATTTCACTCCGCCTTCGATATTTTCTGCGGGATCATATCGATTATTAACTCCATATTCTTTTGCAGTATCCGGCATGAGCTGCATCAGCCCGACGGCTCCCTTCAAAGATACAGCCTGACTGTCATAATTGGACTCAGCTCTTATTATCGAGTGGATCAATTCAGGATCGACATTATATTTTTGAGCAAACTTACGGATAATTTGATCATACTGCCGGCCCGAAGCGTTTTTTCCCCAGACCTGATGAGTGAGAAAAACAAAACAGAAAAACAAAAGAATACTGACTATCATAAATCGTGATATGGCTGATTTTCTAAACGAAAGAGGTTGAATCATTTTTTTCTCATCTTTATGATCATAGATTCACAACTATAAATCAATCCTCTTTTGGGGTGATTTCACTTTTTTTTTTATTTTCCTTGCCTCTTCTCAACACAGCTTCTATATAAGACGGGCTCTCCTTAAGGACTTTCTCAATAATTTCAGTTTTTGTTCCCCCTGCTTGGGCAAAATCGGGACGACCTCCTCCCCCTCCGCCAACAAGAGGAGCCATGTCTTTAATGAGCACATTCGCCGGTACACGATTGATAAGATCTTTTGTGACCGCAATCACAAGGAACACTTTTTTTTCTGATGGAGCCCCCAGAATCACAATCCCGGATCCGAGCTTCTGTTTTAAAGAATCCGCTAATTGCCTGAGTTCCGTGTTATTTAAACCTCGGACTATCTGTGTCAGTATGGAAATACCACGAACCTCCAGGATTTTCTCATTTTGCTTCTCGTATCCTGAATTGGTCAGTTTCTGTTTTATTTCCCGTATTTCTTTTTCTTTTTTCTTCAGAGTTCCCTTTAGCTTTTCTATCTGAATGAGGATGTCTTTTCTGGGAGAATTGAGTAGGAATTGTATATCGGCAATATTTTTCTCCATCTCTTGAGTATATTTGATGGCTTCAGCTCCGGTTATAGCTTCTAAACGTCTCATTCCTGCAGCAATACTTGTTTCAGAAACAATCTTAAATAATCCGATATCTCCTGTCCTGGGAACATGGACTCCCCCGCAGAGTTCCTTGCTGAAATCCCCAATCGTGACCATTCTGACTTTTTCGCCGTATTTTTCTTCAAAAATCGCCGTAGCCCCCGCTTTTAACCCCTCCTCTAAAGTTTTCATGTGAGTTTGAACAGGTATATTGTGTTGAATTTTCTCATTGATGAGTGTTTCAATGCTCCTCAATTCTGAATCACTGAGAGCAGAAAAATGTGTAAAATCAAACCTAAACCGAGCCGGAGAAACAAGCGAACCGGCCTGTTTAATATGATCCCCGAGAATTTGTCGCAAAGACGCATGAAGCAAATGTGTTGCAGTATGGTTTTTACTGATCGCTCGACGTTTGACACTATCGATTGACGCTTCGACGACGTCTCCGACATGAAGTTTACCTGATATTACTTTGACTTTGTGAGAAATTAATTCAGGAATGGGAAGGTATGTGGTCTCCACAAGTGCAGAAAAATGAGGATTCTGCAGGACTCCGGAATCACCAATCTGTCCTCCTGCTTCTGCATAAAAAGGAGTCTTGTCCAGAATAATCTCCCCCAAGTCTCCTTCAACTAATTCCTGAACCGATTGTCTGCTTTTCATAAGAGCAAGGACTAAAGATTCTTCGACTTCCTCCTGCTTGTATCCGATAAATTGCACAGATAAATCTGAAAAGCCTTCATACAATTTTTGTTCTTTTTGTTTGAATTCTCCTTTCCAAGAGAGACGGGCGCGCTGACGCTGTTTGTCTAATTCTTTGAGAAAGCCTTGTTCATCCACAGATAAACCTTCATCTTCGGCCAACTCTTTGGACAGGTCGAGGGGAAAGCCAAACGTATCATAAAGTTTGAAGACTTTATCACCGTTTAGAGTTGTTTGTCCCAAGTCTTTCGTTTCCTGGACATACTGATGAAAAGGCTTGAGACCCGCAGCCAGTGTGAGAGCGAAGCGCCTCTCCTCAGAAAGACAAACTTTTGAAATATATTCTGCAGAAGAATGAAGTTCCGGATAGGCATCTTTCATAACATCTATCACCCGTCCGACCAGTTTGAAAAGGAAAGGATCCTCAAGTCCCAATATATGGCCTTGACGGGAAGCTCTCCGTATCAAACGTCTCAGGACATACCCCCGCCCATCGTTCGAGGGCATGATTCCATCTCCTAAAAGAAACGTGACGGCTCGAATATGATCCGCAATGATTCTTACAGAAACATCTGTGGCCTCATCTGACGGATATTCCTTTTCACAGAAGTCACAGATTTCATTTATCAGAGGAAAGAATAAGTCGGTATCAAAATTGTTCGATTTATTTTGAAGGACTGTGGCCACACGTTCAAGTCCCATACCCGTATCGATGGATGGAGATGGGAGGTCATGGAGCTGTCCTTTTTCATCCTGAAAAAACTGCATGAAGACAAGGTTCCAGAGTTCAAGAAACCGATCACTCCCCTTTTCAATAAGACTGCAGGGATCTCCATCATCTAAATCCGGATCGAGATCGATGTGGATTTCAGAGCAAGGCCCACATGGGCCTGTTTCCCCCATTGCCCAATAATTGTCTTTTTTCCCAAACCGAAAAATCCTTTCCTCGGAAATCCCGATGCCTTTTTCCCAAAGTTTGAAAGCCTCATCATCCTCCTTGTATACGGTGATGTAGAGTTTGTCTCTGTCCATTCCAAACACTTCTGTAATGAGTTCCCATGCAAATTCGATAGCTTCTCTCTTGAAATAATCGCCAAATGAGAAATTTCCAAGCATTTCAAAAAACG
>CAZEWV010000090.1:0-9002 GCA_964516025.1 uncultured Eubacteriales bacterium | reverse complement strand
TTGCCGGACTGGCTCTTTTCGCCGGAATAGGATTCTATAACAAATTTTCGAAAAACCATCTTCCAGCTCATTCATAGGCAAAAAAAGAGATTAAGTAAATCATTTTTATTTCTCATGATAATAGAGAAACGAAATCCAATATTACAGGAATTGACAGAGGGGGAAAGAATGACAATAATGGAAGGACCTTAAAGGAAGGAGTTTTGCCATGAAGACATTTTTCCAAAAAAAGAATTGGACTCGGTTTGCCCTTATAACATTCCTTACTATGCTCCCCGTTCTCCTTCTCCTGTCGTCCCAGTCTTCTAATACAAATGCAGAGGCATGGGAAGATTGGGAAGCCGGATGCACGAGTATTATGGTAGGAAAATTGGCGAGCACGGACGGTTCGGTGATGACGGCCCACACCTGTGACGGCAACTACAGGACGTGGGTGAAGATGGAACCTCATCTGATACATGAAAAGACAGAAAAGGCCAAAATATATCACGGCCTTCTGCACAATGAATTTTCAGGAGATATGCGTCGGGTCACCCTTGCCGGAGAAATTCCTCAAGTTGAGGAGACATACGCTTTTTTAAATACGGCATACCCCTGTATGAATGAAAAACAGCTGGCCATCGGAGAGACAACCATTGGTGGACGCAGGGATCTGCGTAACACCGAAGGCCTGTTTCTTATCGAGGAACTCGAACGGCTGGCTTTAGAGAGATG
Organism: uncultured Eubacteriales bacterium; assembly: GCA_964516025.1. GTDB lineage: Bacteria > Acidobacteriota > Aminicenantia > Aminicenantales > Aminicenantaceae > JAUWVG01. The sequence goes on along the minus strand of CAZEWV010000090.1, from coordinate 8,288 downwards.
TGATAATGCCCGTGATGCCATCCGGCTCATCGGCAAACTTGTCAAAGAATACGGATACTGTGATTCTGGGGAATGCATCACAATTGCCGATCCAAAAGAAGTCTGGCACTTTGAAATATTTGGTGCCGGGCCTCTGGAGATCGGTGCTGTTTGGGCCGCGGTCCGGATTCCTGACAACCATGTTGGTGTTTCGGCCAATATCCCCAGAATCAGTGAACTCGACCTGGATGATAAAGACAATTATATGGCTTCTGAAAATGTCTTCAGTTTGGCGGAGGAAATGGGATGGTGGGATCCCAACGGCGGTGAGACGTTTAAATTCTGGAAAGCATACAGCGGCCGTAAACCCTTCTCGACAAGAGAATTTTTTATCCTCAGTACTATGGCACCTTCGCTGAATCTCGATTCAGAAGCCGAGGAGCTTCCTTTTTCTGTCAAACCCGACAAGAAGGTGTCTGTCCAGGATCTTTTTGCCTACTACCGGCAAACATATGAAGGAACGGATCTGGATGTAACTAAAAATCTTATGATCAAAGCACGCCGTGGTGAGGACCTGGTTTTGAGTCCTGTGGTCAGTCCCTGGATGAGCAGCGATTTAGTGACTCTTTTGAATACCCTGAAAGCGGATTCCGTTGAACGTCAGCGGCAGATCGCCATTGCACGCTGTGCTTACTCCGAAGTTCTCCAGTGCCGGGACTGGCTGCCTGATGAAGTGGGCGGCATTGCATGGTTTTCCTTCGATAATCCCGGTCAAAGCCCCAGGATTCCGATTTTTGCAGGCGTAACTGAGCTTCTTCCCAGCTTTGAAATTTGCGGCCAGCACAAATTCCGCACGGATTCAGCCAGCTGGTACTTCCGGAGGGCCAACCGTTTGGCCACTATCCGGTGGGGAGCCACTCGGGATATCATTGCAAAGGCCGTTAAGGAATTTGAGGATCGGGCGTTTGCTGAACTCCCGGGTATTGAAAAGAAGGCGCAAGAGATGTATAAAGATAATCCCGAAGAACTCAAGAAATATTTGACGCAGTACACGAACGATTTCGCCCGGGCGGCCATGAATAAATACTGGGAGCTCGGGGACAAGTTCTGGACTATGTTTACCCGGGGCTTCTAAAATCTATTTTGGTTAATTATATTATTTAATTTTGAATCGATTTTTTCAAATTTGAGTTTATATGTTGAGACCTTGCTGTTTACGGGCAATCCCCAGATATTGACTTGAAATTATACATATTGTATAAGTTTTTATTCAGATTAATATAGAGTGAAAATGAGGAGTGGCGCATGATCAAAATTGAAAATTTGACCAAATATTACGGTGAACTCAAGGCTGTGGATTCCGTGAGTTTCGAAATCCAGAAAGGAGAAATACTGGGACTCCTGGGGCCAAACGGAGCTGGAAAAACCACTATCTATCGTATTTTGACAGGATATCTGAGCCCCACTTCCGGTTCCATCGAAGTTAAAAATTTTAATATTTATGACGATCTTATCGAAATAAAGAAACTCATCGGATATCTTCCGGAAGCCGCCCCGATCTATCAAGACATGCTTGTTTTTGACTATCTCAATTATATTGCAGACATCCGCAGAGTAGAAAAAGAAAAAAAAATGTCTCATCTCCGGAATCTGGCGGACCTCTGCAGCCTAAACGAAGTTATGCATTTTTCCATCAATGAGCTGTCAAAGGGATACCGTCAGCGAGTGGGCATCGCTCATGCCTTGATGGGCGATCCGGAAATTCTTGTGCTTGACGAGCCGACGTCAGGCCTGGATCCCAACCAGATTGTGGAAACCCGGGACATCATCAGACGTATTGGGAAAGAAAAGACAATTGTTTTTTCCACCCATATCTTGAGTGAGGCCGAAGCCACATGTGACCGGGTTGTGATTATCAACCGGGGAAAGATAGTCGCAGACGACACGGTAGAGGACCTGAGAAAATCTCTAAAACTAGAGTCTTTCGAGAAAATTTTTCAGGCACTTACAAAAGGACATTAAGATGCATAATATCAAACACATTTTTAACAAGGAATTCAAATCCTATTTTTTTTCCCCCATCGCCTACATCGTTATTTCGGTTTTTTTGATCATCATCGGCTGGTTGTTCTTTTCCACTTTTTTCCTCGACCGCCAGGCCAATATGACAAGATTTTTTTCCCTTCTTCCTGTTGCCTTTGCTTTTGTTGTTCCGGCTGTAACCATGAGGCTCTTTTCCGAAGAAATCAATATCGGTTCCTATGAGATTTTGCTCACAATGCCGGTGACATTCCGGGATATCATTGTTGGGAAGTTCCTTGCCGCCGTCGGTTTTATTGGTGTCATGCTTTTTCCGACACTTTTTTATGCCCTGTCGATAACTTTTCTTGGGAAGTTGGATTGGGGACCTGTAATCGGAGGATACCTGGGCGCCATTCTTCTTGGTGCCACATACAGTTCGATAGGGCTGCTGGCTTCGTCCATAACCCGAAATCAGGTTGTGGCCTTTATCATCGGGATGGCCGTCTGCCTGTCACTCACGCTGCTCATTGACTTTATGCTCTTTTTCCTGCCGAATTTTCTTGTTGGAATCTTCCAATATCTCAGTGCAAATTATCACTTTAAAAATATTGCCAAAGGTGTAATCGATCTCCGGGATATTATGTATTTTGTCTCGGTGTCTTTTGTTGTCCTGTATGGGACGAATCTTATCATGCAGAGAAAGAAGTGAGAGGCTAAAATGAATACAAAAAAAGACATGTCAAAGTATTATAAGTTTATTCTCTATCTTGTCATCGTTGTTTTAGTGAACCTGGTGGGAATGAAAGTCTTTTTCCGTCTTGATATGACCTCCAATGGTCTCTATTCTCTCTCTCGAGCCAGCAAAAGGGCGGTGGCCACGCTCAAGGAACCCCTGACCATCAACGTCTTTTTTTCCAAGAACCTGCCTGCTCCCTACAATAACATTGAGAATTACCTCCAGGATATGCTGAATGAATACGGATCACACGCGAAAAATTACCTAAGCTTCAGGTTCTTTGATGTCAGTGCCAAGGAAGGCGACTTGAGTGAAAAAGCCGAAGAAAACAGACAAAAAGCCCAGGATTACGGTATATATCCTGTCAATGTCCAGACCATCGAACAGGATGAAGCCAAAATACAGCGGGCTTATATGGGAATGGTGTTTATTCATGGAGATATCATCGAACGGATTCCCGCTATCACGGGAACGGATGGACTGGAATACCAGATCACGAGCACACTGCAGAAGATGAACAACAAGATTTCTGCTCTTCTGAATCTTGAGGAAAAGATAAAGGTCAAGCTTATTCAATCTTCCTCCCTCTTACAGATCGCAGAGGAAATCAATATCACCGGACTGGAGAGTCTGAAAAACCAAATCCAGAGCAGAGTGAATATCTTGAATGCCAAGGTCTATGATCAGCTTGAGTTTGTCTACATTGATCCGACCACCACCACTCCGCCTGCAGAAGAAATCCAAGCCTATGAGCGCTTCGGACTTCAGTGGCCAGAGCTGAAAAAAGAAGACGGTTCTGTGATCCCGGCCGGAGAGGCGATTATCGCTCTGGGTTTGGAATATGGCGGTAAATCTCTTGAACGCCAGCTTCTCGAAAAGAGCCTCCAGCTGACAAGCATTGGATTTCAAGAGGAATACAAGCTCGTCGAGATGGAGCAAATCGATGCCTTCATTGAGGATAATATTGACAACCTGATCAATATAAACGATGAAATCGGATATCTGTCTTCCCATGGCAGCCTCTCTTTATCGACCTCTCTCCCTCCCCAGTTTCAGCAGATGCAGCCTCAGACAGGGATGCTGACGAAGTTTGATTCTCTTTTGCGTGACAACTACAGTGTGACTCAAATCGACCTGAAAACAGAAGAAATTCCGGAAACGATAGATACACTTATCATAGCCGGAGCTAAAGAACAGTTTTCAGATTGGGAGTTGTTTCAGATCGACCAGTTCCTTATGAAGGGCAAATCTTTGGCCGTCTTTGTCGAAACGTTCAATGAGATACAGCAGAACGCCAACCAGCAGATGTACGGAGCGAGTCAACCCGTCTACCTTCCCATAAATACAGGTTTAGATAAACTTCTGGACCACTATGGAGCAAAAGTCAAAAAGTCTTATGTCATGGATGAAAACTGTTTTGTGAGCCAGGATCCCACGGCGGGAGAAATGCCCCTTTATTTTGCCCCGACTATTAAGGACGAGAACATCAATCATAGGCTGGGCTTTCTGGAAAACATCAAAGTTCTTCAGATGCTTAAGGTTTCCCCAGTGGAAATCGACAGAGAAAAAACGGATGCGAATAAATTGAAGGTTACGCAGCTCTTTTCGTCCTCTCGAGACTCATGGGAAATGGCGGGGCAGATTAATTTGATGCCATGGATGATTCGTCCCCCGGCCGATGCAGAAGAACAAAAGAGCATTCCTCTGGCTTACCTCATAGAGGGAGAGATGCCCAGCTATTTTGCCGACAAGCCTGTTCCCGAGAAACCAAAAGAGGAAGCCCCGGAGGAAGAAGGCCAGGAAGCGGAAGCGGAAGCGGAACAAGAACAGCCGGTTGTCGAGGAATCCAGAGTTAAGGACAGTGTGGGCGTTCTGGCTAAAGGCAACCCGGGACGAATACTCCTTATCGGTTCCGGTGACATCCTCAAAGACAACGTCCTCGATGATCAGGGGAGGTCCCCTAATTCTGTGTTTCTCCTCAATTCCTTCGATTACTTGAATAACAGGGAAGATATTGCCGTCATGCGGAGTAAGAACCAGCGGTTCAATCCTCTCAGAGACACTAAAGCCGCGACCCGAACGTTGGTTAAAATATTTAACATCGCCGGCGTGCCGATTTTGTTTCTTCTCTTTGGGTTTTATATCTGGGTTCGCCGAAAAGCAAAGAAGCGAATGATCCAAAACCTCTTTGATCCAAAAGACAGCCGTGTGGAGGCCCAATCATGAAGCTTAAGAAAGAATATCTGATACTCTTTGGTGTGATTGCTGTTCTTTTCGTATTCTTGTTGAGCGGCAGAAAAAACAAAATGAGCTACCATGTGCCCGATCTTGAAAGAGTCAATGAGGAAAACATAACAAAAATCGAAATATCCTCTGAAGGTGATACGATCATTTTGTCCGGGAAGGACAGCCGTTGGACAATCCTGCCTCAAGAATACATGGCTGATTCGGACAAGGTCTCAAGCATGCTGGATATCATCGTGAATTTGACTTTAGCCGAGCTGGTCGCTGAAAAAAAAGATTACCAGCGGTATGAACTGGATGAGGAGAAAAGGATTTCTGTTTATGCCTACAGTGGGGATGAGCTGGTAAGATCGTTTGATGTCGGAAAAGTCTCTTCCACCTACAGACACACCTTTGTTAAAGTCGGTGAAGATCCCCGAGTCTATTCTGCGCGAGAATCCTTCCGGAGCACCTTTGAGGTGGATAGAGCCGATCTGAGGGATAAAACCGTCATGTCTTTCGATTTGAATGAGATCACAGGGATCTTGATAGAACAGGAGGATTCGACTCTTCATTTCAGCAAAACAATGATGCCTGCGGAGGCGCCATCTCCTGAAACGGCAGAAGAGCCGGCGACACAGCCGGCCGAAGGACAGAAAGCTTGGCAAACAGAAGATGGAACCAAAGGCAGCAAAACAGACCTTGATTCTATTTTGAGCCAGCTGGCCGATTTGAAATGCGACAGCTTCATTGAAGACAAATCAAAAGACGATTTTACGGAACCTATTTATTCGGTCAAGTTAACGGGAGGCAAGGGCTACTCTCTCCAGATATATGCAAAGGATGAAGATGAAGATAAGTACCCAGCTGTCACATCCGAGACTCCTCAAGTTGTTTTCCTTGCGACCTGGAATGCGGAAAATATTATGAAAAAAGCAGATGTGCTGGTGGAAAAAGAAGAAGAGGAAAAATAATCCCTGAAATCCTGCGAGCGGTTTAACTAGCCAAGGATTAGAATCAGCAAAAGATGGCCGAAAATCATAAAGATCACAGCACAGACATAGGGAAAAAGCCAGTCACTGAGTTGGCCCGTACCATGGGATTGACGCATGTCACCATGATTGGTGTCGGTGCCATGATCGGTGCAGGGATTTTTGTTTTGACCGGATTGGCGGCCGGAGTGGCCGGGCCCGCTTTAATCTTGGTATTTGCCCTCAACGGTCTGGTTACAGGTTTGACCGCCTTGTCTTATGCCGAGTTGGGATCCTGTTTTCCCGAGGCGGGCGGTGGTTATCTGTGGGTCAAGGAAGCCCTCCCTCAGCCCAACGGATTTCTTTCGGGCTGGATCAGCTGGTTTGCCCATGCCGTGGCCTGCAGCCTGTATGCTGTGGCTTTTGGTACATTCAGTGTCGATCTTCTTCATATGGCGCATGTCGATTTGACAAATCTGATGCCCTCTGTTTTGGGCCCAGAGCCGTACAATACGGCCGCAAAACTTATTGCCGTTTTTGTGACCCTGTTGTTCGCATACATCAATTTCCGGGGAGCCAAAGAAACGGGCCAGGCTGAAACACTGGTGACGATTATCAAGATGATAGTCATTGTTCTATTCATCGGTTTTGGGTGTGTGGCCATATTTTCCGGGAAAACTCCCGAACCCTGGCCGGCACATTTCACCGGTTTTTTTCAGAAAGGAGCCATAGGCATTATCATGGCGATGGGGCTGACATTTATTGCCTTCGAAGGATATGAGATCATTGCCCAGTGTGGAGAAGAGGTCAAAGACCCCAAGCGGAACATCCCCCGTTCGATTTTTCTTTCTCTGGCTATTGTCGTTCCTATTTATATTCTAGTGGCATTTGTGGCGCTCGGAGCGGTGGCTCCTGAAGGTGGTGTGCCGACATGGCAGTATCTGGGTGAACAAGGTGAGATGGCCATGATCGAAGCCGCTGAGCATTTTATGATGGGGAAGCTCGGCCGGATTATTTTTCTTATCGGTGGGCTGTTTTCGACCATGTCCGCGCTCAATGCCACGATTTATTCTTCATCCAGAGTCAGCTTTGCCATGGGGCGGGATCACAATCTACCGGGGATATTCGCGAAAATTCATCCAAAAAAAAGAACCCCGCATATAGCCGTTTTTATTTCAGGAATATTTATTGCTCTCATGGCCGTCACGCTCCCTATTGAAGATATTGCAAGCGCTACCGATGCCATGTTTCTTCTCCTCTTTGTCTTTGTCAACCTTGCTGTTATCAATCTCCGGAAAAACCGTCCCGATTTGGATCGCGGATTTCGAGTGCCGCTCGTTCCCCTGATCCCCATTCTGGCCACTGTCATCAATCTTGCACTGGCCGTAGTTCTGTTTTTTTATAGGCCACTGGGAGTCTGGGTGTGTGTGGGCTACCTCATCTTTGGAATTGCGATATATTATCTTTATGCCCGCAAGAAGGAATTTGTGGCTAAAGCAGAGCCGGTCATTCTTGCCGAACAACCGGTGATTGAGGTGGATCCGCACAATTTCCACATTCTTGTTCCAGTGGCCAATACAAAGACCGTCCACCAACTGCAGCGGTTTGCCACAGGATTGGCAAAATCTCATGAAGCCGATATCACTGTTCTGAACGTCATCCATGTTCCGCCCCAGACGCCGCCGAGTGAGGGGAGGAAGTATTTAGGAGCGGCGCGTTCCCTTCTGTCGAAGGCCATTACGATGGCCGAAGACCAGGGGATTCCTGTCTATTCTCTTGTTAAACTAACGCACAACGTTCCCAAAGCCATCATCGAAACGTGTGTGGAGAGGAAGGTAGATCTGATGATTTTAGGCTGGGAAGGCTTTCAAGCTGCCCGGAACAGAGTTTTTGGCACCAAGCTGGATGTCATCATCCTCAATACGATTTGTGATATCGCACTTGTCTGCATCCCTCCTGCTAAGGATGCCGATATAAAAAAGGTTCTGATCCCGGTGAGCAATATCAAGTTTGCCGTTCTTTCTTTAAAAGTAGCCGAAGCAATGTTTCCTGAAAATGACGTACAGATCATTCTTTTGCATGCCACTCCCTATGATGATATTTCAGAGGTGAAAGAGAAATTTGCTGCGGACCTTCAAAAGTTTTCGGACGAGATAACTCCTGAACGATTCCAGATTGTTATCCGCAAGACATACCGTGCGTCAGAAGCCATCCTCAATGAAGCTCCGAATTATGACTTGATCATTATGGGAGCTCCGGAGGAAGGATTGATCAAAAGAGCCTTGTTTGGAGATCTTCCGAATCTTATTGCCAAGGAACTTGACATTCCCATCATTCTCACAAAGAAGTATCATGGA
>CAZEWV010000089.1:0-9026 GCA_964516025.1 uncultured Eubacteriales bacterium | reverse complement strand
AACAGGATATCATCGCCATCGTTTTGGGCATCATCCCGCAAATCTGTATCGGTGATGCTGATGAGGACAGCAAGGTTTGTCAGGTTGGCTGTGACTTTTGTGTTATCTATGGTTATTGCCTTTCGGTACGACCAATTTGAGTTGTACCACGCCGCATGCACTAATAAAGGCATTAACAAGAAAAATGCCATAAAGGCTATTAATAGCCTTGATGCCGAATACTTCATGCCTTTCATTTTTTTCTCAAACTCCTTTTTCATTCCTAGAAGTGGGGCTACAATTTTATAATTATATATATATGTAATTATCTATTTCCCATAAAACCAGTAAATGGTCTTTGAGGGTGGTTTTGAGGGTGATTTTTTTTCACCCTCCCTCACCCCCCATTGTCTCATTAAGGGCATAAAATCAAATAATAATTAAAATAATTTGTATTGACAAAACTTATCTATTATATAATTATATAATAGTCAGCCAATCTTTGGGGGATTGAGAAATGAAAAAACTGAGCATCGATAAAAGCAGCAAGGTCCCTTTATACCTTCAATTAAAGGATTCAATCAAACACACCATTTCCATGGGTGTCATTAAGGATAACCATCAACTTCCAGGGGTGATGGACATGAGCGCGGAGCTGGGGATCAACTTCGAAACTGTCCGTAAGGCATACAAAGAGCTGGAAAACGAGGGACTTGTTTCGATTATACGGGGAAAAGGAACTGTTGTTACGCTGAATAGGATATCGAGTCCTGAGGCAATATCCGATTTGAGCCATAAAACAGATCCAGAGGAAATCATGAAGAGTGTGATTGAAATGCTTTCCCGATCCGGTAAATGCAGAGAAGAAATAAAACAAATGGCTGGTCAAATCTTTGATGATATTGAAAAAAAAGGCTTCAAACAAATATTAATTTTTACGGAGTGCAACTGTACTCAATTGGATGATGTTTCAAAGACTCTCAAAGATTATCTTAAAATGAATGTAACCCCTGTCGAAGTGAAAGATTTAAAGAATACGGTAGAGGAAATTCTTGACGAAAAGGGTGAGATATTATCTGTTGTCACTACTGGTTTTCACATAAATGAAGTTGAAGAGATTCTCAGAGGTATTCCCGTCTACATTCACACGCTGATAATAGGCATATCTTCACAAACACGCGAGGCTCTCCGGTCTTATGAGGAGAAATCGTGCATTGGCTTTATCTGTGGTAGAGAGGAATGTCTGCCTCTTCATGAGGAATTGCTTCATGAAGAACTTGGGGCAGAGATAAATCTGTTATCCTCCGTTTTAGATGATGAATTGAAAGTAGAAGATATCCTTAAAACTGCAGATGTTATTTTATCTGCACCCGAAGTTTGTGAGTCTGTCAAAAAAATGGCACCTTCGGATACACCGGTGTTCGATGTGTATGATTATGTCGATCATATGTCAATAAAGTTATTAAAAGATAAAGTTCAAGAAATGATGTGATTCCTATTCCCAATATTCCTTAAACTGCAAATCCATTTTCTTTCATGAAGAGACTCTTCTTCGTACCCGACCTGAGCATTTCGTCTTTCGATAAAATCTATGGCTGCCGAGGCCAAAGTTGTGGCTGGAAATACCTTTTTGACTTAAAAAATGGCTTTTACTGTGCTCATTGCCCGACCATATGATACTAGGCCATAAAAGCGGCTATATCGAATCCTATCGATAGCCTGTGGTATGAATTAATGCACGAATCTGAATGAGTCATTGACTTTGTCTTTTGTATGGTATAAATCATATGTAGCAATTTGAGTTAAACATGATTGTATAGGGGTTCCAAAATGAAAATCAAAGATAGTTTTAAGTTTTTCCCGGTTCTAATCCTGACCTTTGTTCTGATCTCTCCAAACCTTTCAGCCCAGGGACATTTTGAATTCGGATTCCATTTTGGGCGTTGGGGATTAAATTTTTTAGAGTCTATCATAAACGATGGGATAGACGAGACTCTTCCGGATATATTGATTGACATGCTCGCGGAAGAGGATGATGATATACAGCAAACAGGCTTTTTCCTGGATGAATTCAGTATGGATACCGGGAAGAATAATTGGGGAATTGAAGTGCGTTGGTATCCAGGTGGATTAGGGAGTTCTTTCAGCCTTGGATTTTCGGTTGAAAAAACCACCATAAGCGTTGCCTCTAATATCGCAGCCCGCTTAGAAGTGATCGAATATGATTGGGACGGGAATCAAACTGGCCGTCTTGATCTTCAAGCCAATGGACAATTTGAGTTCAACCCGATGTCCTTTCATTTTCATTTTCGTTGGGATATCTTTCCACTCGCCAGGATCAGACCATTTTTCACTTTTGGCGTTGGTGTAGCAGGAGGGGAGTTTCTCCAAGATGCAACATTGACAGCATCTTTATCAGCCGAACTCCATACTCAGGACGAGGAAACGGAATATTATAATGAATCAGTAAATAAGACTTTGAGGGAGATTGAGGACGATGCAATTGCAGAAGGCAACAATGCTTTTTTGCCAACTCTTTTTCCGTTTATACAATTGAATTTAGGGATCAAAGGAGAAATATCTCATAACCTCTATCTAATATTTGAAACAGGGATATTTAACGGTTTTATCCTGCGGGGTGGGATTGCATTCCGAATTTAATTCAATTCAAAAACAAGTTTGTTTGCGGTCTGTCTCTTTCAATAGAAAAAATAAGCTTTGAATTTCCTCTCATCTGTCTTTATATAAAATTGACTCTAACTTGACTCTATGTATGCCAGATGTTGTTATCGAAAAAACTTCTCTAATTTCAATATTTTCTTTTTCTGTGCACGATTCATCAAAGACGTTCTCTTCATTAAAAACTTGGCTTTCGTTATGATAAACAATGTCTCTTCTTACCCCTTGATCGCCTCCACCGACGGTGAGATGCCAGACTAGAGCAAAATCTCTCAAAAATTCGTGTCCGTTTATGGTGATATTGAATTCCACTTCACTCGCCCAGTCGTTGCTTTCATTTGGAATGGGTCCAACGAGCGGCCAAGGAGTCACGATGACTTCTCCCGGTCCTCCTCCAAAATCGGAGAAAATTTCCACCTCCCATCCTGTTGTAAAACAAGTACTGGAAAAGACATAATTCTCATCACCATTCCCAGAATCTCCATTTTTACCTTCAAATTTGAGCGGGCTGTTTTTTGAGAAGAAAAAGTACCAGAAAAAACTGGCAATGATCCCGAGGCCTAGCAGGGTGCCGATGAAGGCTCCGGACCCGCGTCTCTTTTTTTTGCCGGTGACAGATGCGTCAGTTTTGGGACATTTGGCCCAGTACCATCTTTGCTTAACAAGTTGGATGCCCTCGATCGTGACTTTATTCCCAAGAATATCTTTCGCATAGCAGTAGTACTTGATGGCGAGTTCTTTGTTTTTAAGTGCTTCATAAGTGGCGCCGAGCAGCAGGTATGTTTGTCCTCGTAATGTATCAAATCCTTCGAGAGTTTCGAGTTGGGCAACATATCCCTCAAGAATGATTCTGGCCGACTCATAGTCAGATGCAAAAAAAGATTCCTTAGCCTCTTCAAATTTATCCTGCAGCGGATCGGAAGCTTGAAAAGCCGAAAGATAGTGGGCTTCAAAGGCTAAAAATACGCAAAGGACAATTGCGATGGCTCTGTAAAGAGTTGTTTTTTTTAGGTTAGGCATTATTACACCCCTAATCAAATTCGTATGAATCTTATCAATTTTTTTTTCGTAAGTAAATATATTAGTTTTATATGTTTTTGGGGATGTTTTCTCTCATTCATTTTGTTCACACCGTTTATTGTTTCCCGAGGAAAACATGGATTTATCCCTCTCACCAACCCAACGAGTTTGTCTTTTCCTACAATGGCGACCGATGTGACCCGGGAAAACCGATTAATAGAGAAAAATAGATTTTATTTCCAGTCAGGGAGGCGCCCTGGTGTGTACGGAGCACCGATGTCGTCCAGTTTCTTTTCGATGCTCTTAACATCCGTGGCTGCTATTTTTTTCAACTCCTGGTAGATGGGCATAAATTCTTCCTCGACAATCCTGAAGTTTTCTCTCTGTGTCTGTGTCGGAGCCGAAGTCGAGCTTCTCTGTTCACCCATTATGGCACCGATTCGCCGTGACAGTCCGGGCTCGGCATCTAAATCCACTCGTGAATACATCCTGTCTCCAAACAACTGGCGCTGAAGCCCGTCGAGTTTTTTCTCTAAGGCCTTGATATCCGTATAAAGATCTTTATGAGAGAAGGTCATACTCTTGAGTGCCACTTTGTAATGGCCCACTCTTGATATCAACTCCCGGAGCACGGCGGATGCTGTATTGACTTTATGGTTCAGTTTTCTGACTTTGCTTTGAAATTCCACCAGTTCGGCTTTGTCGGCGGCGGGAAGGGACGCGAGTCCTAGAATTTTGACATTAAACTCAATTGGATCTGTCAGCTGGGTGATCTCACCGGAGATCCATTTTGAGAGAAAAACTTTATATTTGCCGGGAAGGACAAATGTACTTGAAGGTCCCGAAGACGTTGCATTGGCGTCGCCCAAGTTGGTCGGCCGGAGGTCCGGATATTTTAAATCCCATGTCGTCCTCTGCAGGCCTTTTCGGACCGGGGCTCTGAGCCGCCGGACAACATTGCCGTCTTCATCGAGAATAGTAAAGAAAATATACGGAGTCTCCTCCTCTTCTTCGGCGCGCATCTGTTCATATGTCGGATAGGGCACAGGCTTTTTGTTTTTAACCAGTTCCCGTTCTTTTTCTTTCCTTTTAGCCTCCAACGTCTGTATGGATTCTTTTAAATTGTAGGTGAAAGTGGCTGCGATGGGAGGATTCGGCACCGAAAAATAACTTTCGCCCTGGAAACCCTTTTCCCGGGAGCCCAGCGTTCCTACAGGATAATCCTGCACAAACAAAAGGGCGTCCTTGACCGGGAAAATGTGCCCGTCTTTTGTGATGACCTCTTTTGTCAGAAAACGCATGGGTGTGTAATCATCAAGGATATAGAAGCTCCGGCCGAAAGTGCCAAGCACAACATCGTTTTCTCTTTTCTGGATGGCGATGTCGCGAACCGCGACTGTTGGGAGCCCGCTTTTGAGCGGCTTCCAGTTTTTCCCTCCATCCAGTGTGACAAACAGGCCAAACTCCGTTCCGGCAAAAAGAAGATCTCTTTTGATATGATCCTCTGCCAGGGCATAGACAGAACCGCGTTCAGGGAGGTTGGAAGAGATCGAAAACCAGGTCTTTCCGGCATCCGTGCTTTTAAGGACATAAGGCTTAAAATCTCCGCTTTTGTGGTTGTTGAATGCGGCGTAGGCAGTGCTTCTATCATGCTGGGACGCGATGATGTCGTTGACATAGGTCCTCTCCGGAACTCCCGGGAAAAAGTCAATCTTTTGCCAGTTGGCACCACCGTCCTCTGTGACCTGAATTTGACCGTCGTCCGTTCCTATGTAGAGAAGACCTTCTTCAACCGGGGATTCATCCAGCGCAACTATTGTCCCGTACTGGGATGTGGACGCATTTTTGGCGACCGCATCCATGGGCCAGACTCTGCCCATGACTTCCAGTTTGTTCCGGTCGATCTGCTGGGTCAGATCATCGCTGATGACCTGCCAGGTATTCCCTCGGTCATCGCTTCTAAAAACTTTGTTTGCGGCAAAATAGAGGCGTGTATGTGAATGGGGGCTGATGAGAAGGGGAGCGTCCCAGTTCCATCGGTAGGCTTTTTCTCCCTTTCTCGGCTTGGGCTGAATACCCATTCTCTCACCGCTTTTTTTATCGAAACGGGAAAGATTGCCATGCTGAGATTGAGCATAGACGATGTTGGAGTCTTCGGGATCGACCTGAGACTCAAATCCGTCCCCGCCCTGGGTAATATACCAGTCCGAGTTGACGATCCCATGGGCGCTGATGGTCCGGGATGGACCGCCAATGCTGTAGTTGTCCTGCGTTCCGCCGTACACGTGGTAAAACGGTTCACCATTGTCAACAGCCACCTTGTAGAACTGCGTGACGGGAAGGTTAGACATATATTTCCATGTGGCCCCTCTATCGAAGGACTCATACACACCGCCGTCGTTTCCATTGAGGCAATAATTGGTGTTGTCCGGATCAACCCAGAACGCATGTGCATCCCAGTGTTTGCTTCTGTCACCGAGTGCCTGCCAGGTCCGTCCTCCATCGTCCGTGACCTGCAGGAATGTGTTCATGGAATACACTCTTTCCGGATCCTTGGGATCACCCATAAGCTCCTGATAGTAGTTTCCGGATGTGGCATAGCTGCTGCGCTTTTCCCAGGAGGCGCCGCCGTTGGTGCTCCTGAAAAAACCCGCCTGTCCCCTTTGGGCCTCGACGATGGCGTAGATAATATTGGGATCGGCTGGAGAGATAGCAAGAGCGATCCGGCCCTTGTCTCCGCCGGGAAGTCCTCGGTTGATCTTTTTCCAAGTTTTGCCCGCATCGGAGGATTTATAAATACCTGATTCTGGCCCGCCACTGATTTGGGTCAACACACGCCGCCGCCTCTGATGGGCTGTAGCGTAAAGGATATCCGGATTACGGGGGTCAAGATGGATTTCATTCACTCCTGTGTGTTCACTGATGAAAAGAACGGCCTCTCATGTTTCCCCTCCGTTTATGGACTTATAAAGGCCTCTGTCGCCTCCCGCACTCCACAGAGGTCCGTAGGCGGCCACATAGACCACGTTTGAGTCTCTGGGATCGATTTTAATCATCCCGATGTGTTCGGAGTTTTTCAACCCGACATGTGTCCAGGTTTTTCCCGCGTCTTCCGATTTGTACACGCCGTCACCGTAGGCCACAGAGCGCTGATTGTTGTTTTCTCCGGTTCCGACCCAGATGACATTAGTATTTTTAGGGTCCATGGTAACGCAGCCAATGGAATACGATCCCTGTCTGTCGAAAATCGGTGTAAGTGTTGTGCCGGCATTGATGGTTTTCCATACGCCTCCGGAAGATGTGGCGATATAGAATTCGCTTTTATTTTTAGGATTTACGGCAAAATCGGATATCCTCCCCGATGTCAGGGCTGGTCCGATAGATCTGATTCTGAAAGCATTGAGCGAAATGGATTGGAGTGGATCATCCACCTTTTTTTGTGCGTCTTCTCGTGCTTTTTTTCTCTGGGCTGCTGCAGGAATGCAGCTTAATAGAAACACTCCGATAAACAGCCAGGTTCCTAAAGTTAAAATTCTTTTTTTCATGGTAATCTCCTTATCAAGAGCTTTTTGGCTTGAATCGTGGGTTTGGAAGGCCTGGCCCTAATTTCTCTCTCTAATTCCTCCGTAGTTTTAATTTTGAAGGGCTCGTGCTATAAATACTGTATGGAAAATAAGACCGGAGAAAAGACTCAAAAACTGATATTTGTTTACAATGCACACAGCGGGATCTTGAATACCCTGGGGGATTTGGCTCACAAGATTTTTCGTCCCTCAACCTACCCCTGTAATCTCTGTGCCGTGACCTTTGGCAATTTTGGCATGAAAATGGAATGGAAGAAGTTTGTCAGCAGCTTGGATGTAGACGTCGAATTCTTCCATAAAGACGAATTCAAAGAGAAGTATAAAAGGGACGGTAAATTTCCCTCCGCCTACATTAAAAAAAATGATCTTCAGGTTTTTATATCCCAGGCGGAAATGAACGCCGTCGATAACCAACATGAGCTCATGGAGCTGGTCAATGATAAACTTGTGCAGCAACAGGCTTGAATTAGCAAAAAAGATATTTACGAATTTCTTTCTTTATTCTTTTCTAAAGCTTTGATTGTTGCCAGAGCATCTCTGAGGACGGGGAGAGAGAGTTTGTCTTTTTCTCTTCCTATGGCTTCTTTGCTTTTAATTATTCTGGCGAGTTTTAAGACTTTAACAGAAAAATTCCCTAAAAAAAGTTCAATAGTATGAGTGGTCTCATTTTCAAAAGAGTCGAGACCATGCATGGATGTTACGATGTCGAACAACTGCACATTTTTTCCTGCGAACATAGGGGGATTAAGGCCGATGGAAGGGACAAAGGCCCCCCCGACTTTTTTTAACGCTTTTTTAATTCCAGGGTCGGAGAGATCCTTAAACCAAAGATCGATATCCTGGGTGACCACCGGAGCTCCCTGGAGTGTCGCAGCAGATAATCCAACGATCATGAACAGCACTCTTTGTTTGACAAGTTCTCTTAGGAAATCTGCTTCTCTATCTGAGAAGATTAAATTTTCGGCCACGCCTAATCCCCCTTTTTAAGCGTTCGATTGGTGCCTCATGCATAAGCAGCAGTGTATGGCGCACGTTTTCACGGTCCAATTTCGGAAATTTTTTTAAGATTTTTTCCGTTAAGTTCATAATCTGTCTAATCATCTCTTCTTCAGGATTAACCTCTTCTAAGAAGACCGAAGGGTGTACATTCAGTGCTTCGGCTATCGCATGGACTGAATTCGGCAATAATGTCTCCTTATATATTAAATGATAGTAAGCCGTTTTACTGACGTTGGCTTTGTACAATAATTCTCGCAGAGAAAGACCTTTTGTCTTGCAAAGTCCTTTTAATTTGCTCTGAACGAGATACATCTAAAATAAAGTACTAAATAATAGTACTTTTGTCAATAAAATGAATCCTCTCATGTCATCAAAATAGACGACCATGGTTTGTTTTTTGTCTCAGTTAAGAATTTCTTGTTGTTCAAATTTGACTTCAATTTTTCCAGGTGATACAAACTGGTGATTAGAGATAGGATATTTTTATGAAAGGACCAGCCTATAATAAGATCGATGGAGCGCTGTTCAGGCGATTGACCGAAATCTCAGGGCCAAAAGCCGTGTTCAACAGCGAAGAGATGCTTGATAAATATTCAAGGGATGAGACCATTGGGCTTTCCCATCCCCCTGAAGCCGTTGTTCTTCCAGCGGCTTTAAAAGAAATAAAGGATATTTTCCGTCTGGCAAACATCGAGAATATTTCCGTTACACCACGGGGATTAGGTACGGGCCTCAGCGGAGGCGCCGTCCCTCTCTACGGCGGGA
>CAZEWV010000088.1:0-9054 GCA_964516025.1 uncultured Eubacteriales bacterium | reverse complement strand
ATAAAATCATGGAGCTGGATGCCGGAGAGTTCATGAGGCGTTTTCTCCTCCACGTTGTCCCCAAAAGCCTGATGAGAATCCGACACTACGGGCTTTTTGCCAACAGTGTCACACACGAGCTCATCCATAGATGCAGAAAATTGCTGTGTGTCGAAGAGAGCAACCTCAGCGACACCAATGACCCAGAGAAAAGGGAACCCTGGCAGGAACTGGTCCATCGGTTGACTGGCAGGGACGTAACCCTGTGCCCACATTGCCACACGGGGCACCTCATCATGAAAGAGACGTTGCCTGCCCTAAGACTTTGGCCTCCAGTTCAACCCAGAGCACCATGAGAGGACGCCTTCGTACATATTTCATTTGCCAATTCCGGTACGGTAGGTGTAGTCTGTTTTGTCAACGAAGTCAATCACGAAACCAAGGTTCCCGATGTCCTCAGCATCTTCTCAATGCCTCACCTTCGGTGCCTTATCGAACGACTTCGTCCAAAAGTAAGCTTCCTCAGTTCCTGAAACGCACATCATCTGATCTCGTTTGATTAACAATACCCATAAGTCCAACTTCCGACTCGCGGCTTCGTTCAACGGGCCGTTGACGGAATCGCTTCGCGACTCCGCAAACAACCCTATTCAATTATGCAAAGCTTTGCATAACCCGTAATAACGGATTATCACCTGTGGGCCTCATTAAAGGAAAGCCGTTTGAGGGATAATCCCGGGCATAAGCTCTCTGCCTGCAACCGCCTTGAAGTATTTCAGAAGTGCCTCTTTCCCACAGAGACAGAGATCAGAGAGGAGGTGTCTTCGAAAAGATCAGCAAATTCGAGGGATCGCCTGGCTGTTTGAGTTCACGGTCCAAGTTTGAATGGAGATGGATGTCAGATATTTTTTGGAGATAATACCGGTAATCCCATCCAGGGGAATCGAGTTGGCCCGTCAGCGATTGAATTTGCTCTTCAAATGCCCGGGGGTCACTCTCTTTGATCAAATTCATGTGTAAAAACGGAGCGTTCAAGAGAACGTCGAAGAAAAAACATTATCATTTTTTAGATTATCAAATTTCTCTAATTTTAAAGTCTTTTGATATTTTCCTTAATGAATCCTCGAAAATATCAAGTCCCCTATCGACCTCTTCTTTGTTTATGATCAATGGCGGTGCGATCCTGAGAGAAGATTCTCCGGCTCCCAATAAAAGTAAGCCTCTTTTAAAAGCTTCTTCAATGAGTGCATTCCTTTTTTCTTTGGCTGGTGTTTTTTTTGAGTCTTCGACAAGCTCGACCCCGATCATCAATCCCAAGCCCCTGACATCTCCGATTATAGGGTACTTTTTTTTGAGATACTCAAAATGATTCAACATATAACCTCCCTGAATTCGGGCATTTTCAACAAGATCGTTTTTCTCGATGTATCCCAAAACAGCCTTTGCTGCTTCCATAATAATAGGACTCCCGTTTAGTGTCCCCTCGTGGGCACCCTTTTCCCAATTCATGATATCAGCCTTAGCGATGGCCGCACCTGCTGGAAGTCCATGTGCCATAGCTTTTGAAACAGTCATAATATCAGGTATCAAACCAAAATGTTCCGATGCAAACATTTTTCCTGTTCTCCCAAAGCCTGTTTGCACCTCATCGACGATCAGTATAATTCCATGGGATTTGGCAACTTCGGACAAGGTTTTCAAAAAATCTTTAGGAGGGATGATATACCCCCCTGACCCCTGGATTGGCTCGACGAGAATAAAAGCGGTCTCATCAGGAGGAACCACTTTTTTGAACAAAACATCCGTCAAATAAGACATACAGTATAATTCACAAGCGGGATATTCCTTATGAAAGAGACATCGGTAACAATAGGGATAAGGCACAAAATGGGCAATCGGATACAAAGGTGAGAATCCGCGTCTTGCCGAGACATCTATCGTTGTGAAAGCAACCGCTCCGATTGTCCGGCCATGAAATCCATTCAGGTAGCCTATTCCATAAGGCCTGCGCGTATGCCATTTGGCCATTTTTATGGCTGCATCTATGGCCTCGCTCCCACTATTTGTAAAAAACACTCTTTTCGCAAACTTCCCAGGCGTCACCGACAAAAGCATTTCTGCGTATTCCACCTGGGGAATTGAGAAATAATCGAGGCTATTGACGAATATCAATTTTTCAAGCTGATTTTTTATCGCGGTGATCACCTCTGGATTCCTGTGTCCCACTCCCACAACGGCTATGCCAGATCCAAAATCAAGAAAAACATTTCCATCTGGATCTTCGACATACACTCCTTCAGCCTTGTATCCAACCAACTCGGACGTCTTTGTCAAAGACGGAGAAAACATTCTTTCATCTCTATCGATTATTTCCTTTGCCTTCGGTCCGGGAGGATCGACAATAATTTTTGGTCCTTTGTATTTCATGTTTTTCTTCCTATGGTTTCAAAATAAAAAACGTTCTTTTTCCTCAGATAATTTGGATGTCAAGGAGAACAGGATACACACTTATTCCTTAAAAGGCCAAGTGGGTTTTGGCACAGAAACACGTTCCTTTAATCCTTCCAAAGTAAACTCTTTAGATTTGCAATAATCAATGACATTCCGATCCCAATCTTCGATACGTTTTGCAGCTTGGGGGAGATTTTTTGCGATGGATAGAGGGATTGAAATCACACCATGCTTGTCTCCCAAAATCAAGTCACCTGGCTTAACCAACATCCCTCCCACTTTTACCGGAATGCTCACGTCTACAATGTGAAAATAAGCACGGTTGACAGATACACAACTTGAAAAAAAATGAAATCCGAGCTCTTGAACTTCGTTCAGATCACGCACTGCTCCATCTGTCACAGCTGCCACACATCCTAAGGTTTGGTGTATGTTGGCCTGCACTTCACCCCAAAAAGATCCCACAACTGGCCTGTCGACATCATGTATCACAAGTACCCTTGGTTCAGGTATTTTCAGAATCTCCTCCCACCAAACCGGACGGCTCACCCTATGGCCTTCAGGAGAACCGGAGCTTATCACGGCCGTTACTGCATAACCGATCATGGGTTCCATTTCAGGAAAAACACACTTCACTTCAGGTGACATGCAGCCTTCATTCCATGGGCGTATATCAAAAATTTCGATAGCATTGGATATTGTACATGTAGGCCACTGACGGAGTTTTTCTAAATCCTCTGTGTTGAGAAATTCAGACATGTTCAACCTCCTTTTTGCATGAATTTCTGAATTAAACTATATGAGTTTCCTTCCCCTAAAACCTATACATTTTTTGAACATAAAACAAACGAATTATTTGGTAACTCAAAAAAGTTGACAGGAAACACTAATTTTATAATATAATATATAGTATATTAAAAAGTTGCTTAAATCAAAGCCCCATTAATAATGAATAAAAGAAATATTTTCTCTATCCGAAGACTTTATTGAAATAACAAATCCTGTTTATGAAATAAAAGGAGTAAAATAATGAAAATCAATAATTTCCAGGAAAAAATCAAAATTGTAACGCTTTACTCTTCCATCTTTATTCTAGGAATCTTATCCGCCATGCCTACTTCTCTGACAGCGGCAGAGAAAGCAAAAAGCGAAACGCAAGACATGGAAAATCATCCTCAAGAGCTATTGAACTTGGCAGAAGATTTCCGCGAGATGCGGGGCCGATATTCTCGACGATGGCACCCGGGATGGGGAGATGGGACCCTCGATTATGCCGCCCATGTTAAAAATCAGAAGGAAACGTTGCCCATTTATCGTAAGCGCTTAGATTCCATGGATATCGAAGACTGGTCCGCACACAACAAAATCGATTATCTGCTTCTTCGCTCCGAGATGGATCAACTGGAATGGGAACTATATGTCATCCGACAATGGAGCCGAAATCCGGGTTTTTATGTCAGTCTGGCAATCAACAATGTAGGGCGGCACTTAACGGGAGGCCGTGTTATGGGAACGAGGCCCAACCTCATGCCGTACTCCAAGAAACAAGCTGAAAGAATTTTGCAGGCATTTGAAGAGACGGAAAAAATTCTAGATCAGGGCCGAATGAATCTTACCGAAATTGTTCCAGAATTAGCAGATGTTGTCCTAATCCAGCCCTCCGCAGGATGGCCGCTTCCAAATATGAAAAAAGGCCAGCTCAAAAACATCGTGGAGCTTTACAAAAAATGGGCTGAAGCCACAGAAAAATACTTCCCGGCAACCGAGGCAAAAAAACTTCTCCCCGCGGCTGTGCAGACTGGTGAGCATATAATAAAATTTGGAAACTGGCTCGAACAAAATCGGGAAAGGATGAAGGGGAATTATTATATCGGAAAGGATCGTATAAACTGGTACCTCCGTCACGTTTTTCTCATGCCCTACGACTGCGGCCAGCTTCTGCTCTTGGCTGAATTGGAGCGCGCCCGAGCCATCTCCTATCTTCAGTTTGAATTGCATAAAAACAGACATTTGCCTCCCATCGGTCCCGCAAAAACGACAAAGGAATACCTAGCTTGGGATGATGAAACAGTCTTGGCTCTCAGAAGATGGTACTTGGAGAACGGGGAAAATCTGCTCGATGACCAAGAATATCAACCTCTCATTCGTTCTGAGGAAAGTATTTATTTGGCTCCCTTCGGGATGCTCGCATTTCCCTTCAACAAAAAAACGGGCATTTCACGGGTTCTTATCCCACCGGCCGATCATTGGAGCGCGGTTCATTCAAATTACGGATGGTATACTGATCCTGGTGTACTCCAGGGCCATGAATATTGGCCCGGCCATACATACGAAAGAAATATTCACAGGCGTCATCCCTGTCCTATACGTCGAGGACATGTCGACAGCGGACACAGCGAGGGTTGGTGCTTTTACAACGAAGAAATACTAGTAGCCCTCAACTTTCCCTTTGTTCGAGGACAGCGATCACGCGAGCTGATCTATATCAACATGCTCCAACGGGCAGAGCGAGTCTTGATCGGACTTCCTCTCCTGGCTGGAGAAATCACTCCTATGGAAGCGTATAAAGAATTTCTGGATCACGTGCCTTCTCTAGGGTCTGGTCTGGGGATACCTCCTGAAGAAGCTTATATGGAGGTCTATAAAAGAGTTGTCTGGCGCGGTAATGATTGCTTTGACGCTCAAACAGGGAAGCTTCAACTCCTCAAATTACTCGCAGACTACAAAATGAAAAAAAGAGATAACTTCAATCTCAAAGAATTCCACAATTTATACTTGAAGTTTGGCCAGATTCCAATCTCTTTACTCAGATGGGAGATTTTAGGCGATGAAAATGAGGCAAAAAAATTTTTCAAGCCGGTTAGGCTTTCATCGATTTTAGAAAACAAGAATCTCAATTAACAGGTGCTTCCTTAGTGATTTAAGTCGTTGGCATTCATAAAAAATAAGGCGATTATATACTTGACAAACCCACTCAAAAGTCTTATATTATATAGTAGAGAGACAAGAAGATGGAAAGAAGACAAAAGGCGGGAGATCAAGCTCCAGTTTTAGGCATTTACTCAGTGGAAAATTTGACGCGGAAAAAGATTGCGATCTCCCCTTCCTTGCCAACCTCCTTTCCTTGCCTTATCCCACAAAAGGGAAAGAGGCTTGACCCCCACCATACTCAATATAAGCCTACCCCCTACTACAGTCAAGTCAGCCCTCATCTTTTCGATCTCTCTAGGGAGACAGAAAGATGGTCGAAAAACTTGATTTAACAGAATTGGCAACAAAGTACAGCAATGAGGAAACAGCAAGAGTATTACTTGAACGCATTCGCTGGCCTGAAGGCCCGAGATGCCCTCACTGCCAATCAAAAGAGGTTTATCGCTTAACCCCTAAGCCTGATTCAAAACGCCCTGTACGTCCAGGTGTTCTTAAGTGCAAGAAATGCCGGAAACAGTTCACTGTCACAGTCGGTACGATCTTTGAGGGTAGCCACATCCCCTTAAACAAGTGGCTCATGGCTATTCACCTCTTCTGCTCTTCCAAGAAAGGGATCTCCGCTCACCAACTCCACCGCATGCTAGGTGTAACATACAAGACAGCCTGGTTTATGGCTCACAGGATACGCTACGCTACAGGCCAATCACCACTCAAAGAAAAACTTAGTGGCACTGTTGAGGTCGATGAAACATATATCGGTGGTAAAAGTCACGGCACGCCTGGCCGTGGTGCAAAGAAAAAGACTCCCGTTGTCGCATTAGTAGAAAGGGGCGGACGAGTTAAGTCTCAGCCAACAGAAAACGTCAAGGCAAAAACTTTAAAAAAGATCATGCTTGACAACATTGACGAAGAAACCACAATCATGACTGATAGCTATTCTCCGTATAAGTGGGCAACGTGGAGATTCAAAGACCACGGAATCATTAAGCATGATGACAAAAAATATGTCGATGGTAATATCCACACAAACACAGCCGAAGGTTATTTCAGTCTTCTCAAACGTGGTATCAACGGCACGTTCCACCATATAAGCCAACAACATCTTCACCGCTATTGTGATGAGTTCGATTTTAGGTATAATTATCGCAAGGTTGACGATGGCATGAGGACAATGATATTGATTAGCAAGGTCGGTGGAAAGAGGTTGATGTATAGGGGGTAAGAATGGGAAAGAATAACTTTAAGAATCTATTAATCTGTGGAGACAACCTAAAGGCTCTTGATGATCTGAGGAAGCAAAACATCAAGGTTGATTTAATCTACCTAGACCCTCCATTTTTCAGTAATCGTCACTATGAGGTTGTGTGGGGAGACGAGGCAGAGGTCAGGAGTTTTAAAGACCGCTGGTCAGGTGGAATTCATGTGTATATTGAGTGGATGCGAGAACGCGTAGTAAAGATGCATGATGTTTTAAACGATACTGGCTCTTTTTATCTTCACTGCGATTGGCATGCAGGGCATTATTTGAAAGTTATGTGCGACGAAATCTTTGGACACAAGTATTTCAGAAACGAGATTGCTTGGCACTATTCAGGATGGAACAGGCACGGCAAAACCAGTTTCAACAAAAGACATGATTCTATCTTTTATTACAGCAAGGGGAACGCTCCTAGCTTTAACTCATACGCAATGCCTTGGGCATCAAAAGAAGAGTATGTGAAAATCAGGAAACAAAAAATACGAGTCGATGACAAGGGCAAAGAATATGTCCTTTCAGATGCAGGTGGCGGGAAAAGGGTCAAGCGTTATTTAGATGAAGCAATGGCAAGCGGAAAACCTATTGATGATGTCTGGGATATTGATAAAATAAACAATTCTTCAAAAGAACATCTTGGGTATCCTACACAAAAGCCAGAATCTCTTTTAGAAAGAATTGTTAAGGCGTCTTCCAATGATGAGGGATTAGTTTTAGATCCATTCTGCGGATGTGGCACTGCAATGGCAGTTGCACAAAAATTAGGCAGAAAGTGGATTGGGATTGATATTTCTCCAACCGCCATAAACCTTATAGAAAAAAGACTTGAAAAACTTGGGGCGATAAAAGGAAAAAGCTTCGATTCGATTGGAATGCCTACAACATTAACAGAGCTCGAAGCACTTGAGCCTTTCGAATTTCAAAACTGGGTTGTAAATGAAATGCAAGCAAAACAAAGCCCAAGAAAAACAGGCGACAAGGGCATTGATGGGCACATCGAAAAGAGTCTCTATACCGAAGAAGCAGGTATACAGGTGAAACAATCTGAAAAAGTCGGCAGAAATACAATCGATAATTTCGAGACTGCCCTTGAACGAAAAAGATATAAAAGAGGCTATGTAGTCGGCTTTAGCTTTACCAGGGATGCCCACGAAGAAGCCGCCAGGGTTAGAGAAGAAAAGGGGCTTTACATAAAGCTTATTAAAGTAGAAGATTTGCTGAAAAGAAAATCAGGGTTGCTAAAATGAAAAACAAACCAAAAGAACCAGAAAAGAAAGAGCGACTAAAACCGATCTCGCTTTATCCGCTTGAGGTTGAGGAGGCGTTGGGGGATATAATGCAAATACAGCCTCTAAAAAAAGATCAAAATATACAGGATAAAAAAAAATAGAACAATATATAGTTGGATTAAATAAATTGAGTGCCATATGTTGCTTTTTTTATTCAAGTCTACTAATATTAAAAATGGGGTTTGATATATGATTGCTTATCGCAAAGAAAAAATCGAAAATGCCATATGTTTTTTTGCTACTGAACACAAAAAAAAGGCTGGGAAGCCTCTTGCCCAGACTTATTTGTATAAATACCTGGCTTTTTTAGATTTCTTGAGTGTAGAAAAAAAAGGCACTCCTGCATTTGATTTAGAATACAAGGCCATGGAAATGGGACCGGTCCCTTATCGCATTTACAACAAAAGACGCAATCTTAATACAGAGCTTTTCGAATTCGTTGACCAGGGACAAAATATATTTATTGTGAAATCCAAAAGCCAGCCAAATTTAGATTACTTTTCTAAATTTGAGATTGGTTTAATGAAGAGATTAATTACAAAATATGCAACAGAATATGGTAAAACCGATGAAATTTCTGATGATAGCCATAAAAGAATTAAGGCGTGGAAAATAGCTTATGATAACAAAAAAAATAGTATCATAGATTATTTTTTGGTTTTCGATGAAGACATAAAGAAAAAAGCAGAAAATAGGTTAACTCAAGCTGAGGAATGTTTTTTAACCTATGCGACATTTAAGAATGTCTCTGGATGCAAATCGGCACGGTAATACGGTGGGATAATTTTCAATCTCCCCAATATGGTGGTCGAAGAAAGCCAAGATGGTTTATTTGTCTTGGAGATACGGGAAAACTAAATTCTCCCACTTTATATTTTTTACATTCCACCACCAAGATAAAAAGAAACAAACCAAGTCTCTTTCTTCCTAAATCCAGGTATCCATTTTTTCATGTAGACTGCCATCTTTATTTCAACGAAAGCCCATATCATCGGACAAAAAATGAATTAAATAATCCTAACGTAAGAATTCTGGGGACAATTAACAATGATGATCTCGTGGTGATTTACGAGAGATTAAAAATGGGACAAGAGTATTGTCAATGGTCGTTTAAAAGTGAGCCATTTATGGTCGTGAAAAGTGAGCCAC
>CAZEWV010000087.1:0-9058 GCA_964516025.1 uncultured Eubacteriales bacterium | reverse complement strand
TTCGTTAAAATAAACGTTTTTCATCAGCTCAGATCTAGCAAAAATTGACATGCCTCTTGAAACGGGAATCCCCTCCTTCTGATAGAAGAGAAAAACGTGTTTTTGTCCTGCTAAACCTTTCAGATATTCAGCCGATTGGAGAAGTCCCTTTTCATCAAATTGTTTATAATCTCTTAATTGTCTCAGAATAATCATAGTCAAATCGGGTGAGTTAAGCGGACTCGATAATTCTCTAATTAAAGACTTATATTCGGCGTTTCCTTTAACCACGTCTTCCCTTACTTTTTTGTTCAGCAGTTCAGCCATTCTATCTTTGGGGAGTTTAGCAAAAGCATCGTCTTTGAGATCATATGTTTTGAGGGGCGTCACAACGAGGAGAGAATCTCCGGGTACAATAACATTTAAGAAGAATTCGTCCAAAGCCTCTTTTATTTTAGGAAGGTAGTCGGTGATTTCAAAAAGAAACAAAAAATGTCTTGAAACTTCAGGCACGATTTTATTTGGTTCCAGTTCGGGCCTTTCTTCTCTCTCAATGGTTGTCTTTTTAATCAAATACACGGCCTCTATTTTCTGAAGAACGCCCTCTTCAAAGACTTCAAAGTCATTGATGGTCAGATTATCCACAAAATTTTTTCCTTTATAGACCCGCACAGGAACTTCGATATTAATAGCCACAGCTTCCTGTTGGATTTCCTGAGCAAGGATGGCTATGCCCAATATCAGGACTGCGAATAGTATTGTATATTTTCTCATAAAAAAATCCCTTCTATATTCTACCCATCACACTCCATATAGCAATCTTTGTGCCGGGTATGCCTGGCTAATATTAAACAATTATCAATAATTCTGTCCTTATAATGGGTCAATTGTAGCTATTCACCCATTTGTTTTGGAAATAAGAAGAGACTGGAATGGTATGCTTTAGCTATTTATCTCCCGTTTTTTTTTATAATTTTTTTTTCTTTTCTGCTCCAAATTCTTCACCATTCTCCACTATTTCTGACTGCTGACAACCTTTTTCAGGTTAGGCAAAACAACATCTCCCCAGGCAGAAACGAAATAATTATACACTTCATCCCATTCCTCTCCTTCACCCCAACCCGTATGACTTAATGTAACTTTTGTTCTATTATCGCCCAGACTGTAAAATTTCAAAGTAACAAGTGTTTTATGTTTTCTTATCTCAGGATATTGCGGCGGAGCATTCCAGGTAAATCTGAGTAATTTTTCAGGTTCTATGGCAAGTACCTTATTGCCCTCTCCACCTTTTTGACCGTATTCATTTTCAAGCAGGAAATACATTTCATAAGCACCGCCAACCTTCATTTCGATTTTTGATTCGGGAGCGAAAAATGTTTTCATTCCTTCTTCGGTTGTCCAGACATACCAGACATCCTTTACACCTGCATCAACTGTAGTTTCCAAATATATTTCTTTTGATGGACTGCTCATTTCAAATTCTCCTTCAGCGGATATTTTCCCGGGGATTCGTTTATAATAACTGACTAGCAGGTTTAAATACAGGAATTTCCTTTTTGGTCTTGCTCCAAATTCTTCACCATTCCCGCATGAAAAGTGAGCTTGAGGTGAGCGATGATCTTTTGATATGAATCGAATTCCTCTAACATTCAACCTTTTTAGTTTTCCTGCTGTATAATATAATGTACTGAATTGGAGTCTTGTCATGCTGAAAAACTATCTCAAAATGACTTTAAGGAACTTGGGGCGGCAGAAAATTCTCGCTTCTATCAACGTTATCGGTCTGGCCCTTGGAATTACGTGCGCCATTCTGATTTTTCTGTATGTCGAAAATGAAAATAGTTTCGACCGGTTCCACGAAAATGCAGATCGTCTCTACCGCATTCACGTCACAGAAGCTCCTTCCACTCGTGATCCCTTTTCCTATGTCGAAACTCCCAACCAGTTGGCCGGAGCCCTTGAAGAAAGTTTCCCCGGGGTAGAACGGGCTGTTCGTATAGAGAAACGCCGCGATCTCGTACGGTATATTGAGAAGAGTCAGACAAGTTTCATCCACTTGGCCGATCCTGATTTCTTCCGGATTTTTTCATTCCCTCTGAAGACAGGAGATAAGGCTCGCGTTCTGCAGGAACCGGATTCAGTCGTTATAACAGAAAGCTCCGCGGAGCGCTTCTTCGGCACGGAAGATCCCATGGGAAAACGTCTTGAAATCAAACTGGGTGACTCTTTCGAAGATTTCACAGTGAGGGGCATAGCCAAGAATCCCCCGGTCAACTCCAGTGTCCAATTTGAAATTCTCATTCCCTTAGTTAATGAAAAAAAATTCAGGAGCGCAAGAGCCATGAGCGGGTGGTTATCGGTGGTCTATGAAACCTATGTCCTGATGAATCGGCCGATGACCGCAGCCGATATGGAACCTAAGCTGAAGGCTGTCGTCAACCTCCATTATCCCGAGCGATATGCCAGTTTTGTGTCTTTAGACTTGCAGCCGATAACAAACATTCATCTGAATCACGACGTGCCGCAAGGATTCGAACCGACGAGCAATCCCCTGTACTCACAGGTCCTGATTATTATCGCTCTGTTGATCCTTGTCGTGGCCTGCGTTAATTACATGACCCTCGCCGTTGGCCGATCGGCTTATCGTTCCCGGGAGGTGGGAGTCCGTAAAGTCTTAGGCGCCCAAAGATCCCAGGTTGTTTGGCAGTTCTTGGGAGAGGCCTTTCTGATGAGTTTACTGGCGCTTTTTCTGGGCATTATTTTTGTAAAGCTCTTCCTTCCTGCATTCAACACGGTCATCAACAAGGATCTAATCCTGTCATTGAATGTTTCAACCGTTTTGTTTCTGATGGGAGTGGTCGTGGTCACCGGAGCTTTAGCGGGAAGTTATCCGGCTCTAATCTTCTCCAGGCAGCAGCCAATTTTGACAATCCGCCGAGTGAGCAGTGGATTTCGCACCGGCCGTTTGATGCGCTTCCTAGTGGTGGGACAGTTTGCACTATCTATTGCGCTGATGTCCAGTGCGCTTATTATGCAGAACCAATTGAAATTCCTGTTGAACTTCAACCTGGGATTTGACAAACAACAGGTCGTGGTTATCAACAATTTAAGCTCACAAGAGGACAGCTGGCAAGTGTTGGAACGTTTTCAAAACAACCTTTCCTCTCGCCGGGAAGTTATAGGAGTGACCGGAGCCTCCGCTGCCTTTTCCCGTGACTGGACTACTATAGGTTTTAATGCACAGGACGGAAGCTATAAGTCTTTCTACCAGTTAACGGTTGATTATGATTTCATCCCTGTTATGGGTATAAATTTAAAGAGCGGACGGAATTTTTCGAAAGAATTCGGAACAGACAGTTCGGGGGCTGTTATAGTTAACCAGGCACTGGTTGATTACTTCCAGTGGGAAAATCCTTTGGGAGAAAGCTTTCCCGGAAAAAATTTCCCTCCACATCAAATCATCGGAGTAGTCCAGAATTTTCATTTCGAATCTCTGCATGAGAATGTGGCTCCCCTGGCCATGCTTATAGATCCGGGGGAATTCTACAGGGGAATAAATGATATGGACACAAGCTATTCTCCCTTATTGTTAAACTTCATTCATGTCAAGCTTCAGGGTGAAAACATACGCAGTTCCCTTAAAATACTAGAAAATGTTTGGAAAGAGACTGTCCCGGGACACCCCTTTCTTTTCAGTTTCCTGGATCAGGACGTCCAGCAGCAGTACCAGGATGTTGAGCGGTGGGGCAGGATTGTGGGATATTCGTCGGTCTTTACTGTATTGATTGCATGTCTGGGTTTATTTGGGCTGGCCACACTGGCTGTCACCCAGCGTACCAAAGAAATCGGGGTGCGAAAAGTATTGGGGGCCTCTTCGACAAGAGTAGCCATCATGCTTACCCGTGAATTCAGCCTGCTTGTTATTCTGGCCAACATAGCGGCGTGGCCGCTGGCTTTTTTTGCCATGCGGCAGTGGATGATTGATTTTGCCTACCGCGCTGAAATTGGGATAAAACTTTTTGTGTTTGCCGGAGTGATTTCCCTTTTCACTGCAGTTTTAACAGTCGGTTACCAATCGATCAAGGCCGGCCTCACCGATCCCGCAAAAACACTCAGAGTCGAGTAAAACCCTTTTTTAGATGCCGGTCGCCCGGCCAAAGAAAATATCTGATGGATAATAGTTGGTTTTGTGCTTGTTTACATTTATTATCAATACATGTAGTTGACATATATGTCATC
Source organism: uncultured Eubacteriales bacterium (assembly GCA_964516025.1). Classification (GTDB taxonomy): domain Bacteria; phylum Acidobacteriota; class Aminicenantia; order Aminicenantales; family Aminicenantaceae; genus JAUWVG01. Next base: position 4,840 of record CAZEWV010000087.1, on the reverse strand, counting down.
TATGCGTATTATATATAAAGGGGAGAATTCATGAGGTTATACTCACCAAAAGCAATCGTTGAGCTATTCCATCTGATCCTTTTAGACCTATTGGGAAGAAAGGTGGATAAAAGGCACTATGCCTTGAAAGGAGGCTGCAATCTTCGGTTTTTTTTCAAAAGTTTTCGATACTCAGAGGACATGGACCTGGACGTAAGTGAAGAGCTATCAAAAGATAAACTACAGGACGTCATGAGCCGGATACTCGAGTCGAAAACCATAGAACAAATTCTCGAAGTCAAGGGGATAAGAATTCAGGAGAGGTCGTCTCCCAAGCAAACAGACACGACGCAACGCTGGAAGTTTGCGCTTGTGATTCCACGATCAAGTGTTTCACTCCGCACGAAAATAGAGTTCTCAGGGCGGGGAATGAGGACCGACTTGGCCTTTGACTCCATAGATGCAAACCTGATCCGTACATACGAACTTGCACCGATTTTGGCTAGCCACTATCAACGAAAGGATGCTTATGTCCAGAAGGTGATCGCCTTGGCAACACGTCGGCAGATCCAGGCAAGAGACGTATTCGACCTCCACCTCTTGCTGACTTCGGGAGTCGATCCTGAGGTTGCATTCGATAAGGCCGCAAAGTATATAAAAAAGGCGAAGGATAATGTGTGGGCGGTGTCGTATGACATGTTCATTAGTCAAGTCGTTTCCTGTCTGCATCCAGAGTATCAAGCGCAATACTCCTCCCCGGAACTTTGGGATAGCATGATTCTAGCAGTGGTTGAAGCCCTTGGAGGACCAAACCAATGACACTTTCGGAGGCTCTGGGAAAAATCAAAGCCATGGCGCAGCCGGTTTTTCGGACTGCCGATGTCTTGGTCGCACTCGATATACGAAAATCCCATGCAAGCAAGCTGCTTGAACGTTTGGCTCAACATGGACATGTCATACGGCTCAAGAGAGGGCTCTGGACTATGGCCGATGGCCTGGAACCATTGGCACTTGTCCCCCATATGACGGCTCCGTTCCCGAGTTATGTGTCCTTACAAAGTGCGCTTTATTACCACAATATGATTTCTCAGATCCCTGAAGTCATCTACTGTGTCTCTTTGGCACGGACGAGAAATTATGAGACTCCGGTTGCTACGATTTCGGTTCATCATATCCCAGGCAGTTTTTTCTTCGGGCATGAAAAGAGAGATGAACAACATGTAAGCATGGCCCTACCAGAAAAAGCTTTGCTGGACATCCTCTATTTAAGTCAAGCAAGGTCTCGCTTGTTTGCAGCCCTTCCTGAGGTTGATTTCCCTCCACAATTCAGTATTAAACGCGCACGTAATATGATCCGAAAGATTGCAGATTTACGTCGGAGGACGCTGGTCTTGAGTCGCTTCGAACAGCTTTTAGAAATGAAAAAGTAGTCTATGGATCTTCTCTTCCTTGTCGTTTTGACTCATTAAATATAGGAATTGCTGGACTCGGCCCTCGAACTAGCAAAAAACAGCCACAGAAGCCCTCAAAAATATTTTTCCTGCTCCTCAGCTGCCATGAGGAGTTGCTGCTGGATGATCTGAGGGGGAGGTGGTCCGACCCAACCTAACCCGTTCGGTAAAAAAAAGTCTTGACATTACTGCATATTGTTATTATAACTTATATGTAACGATTACAATATTATATTAATTACATTTAAAGGAGAAGATAATGAACAATCTTGAGCAAGTCCTGAGAACCCTGAAAGAATCGGACAGCCCTCTGAAAGGCATGGAGATCGCTGAAAAATCCGGTGTAGACAAAAAGGAAGTGGATAAGATCATTAAGACACTCAAGGACGAGGATAAGATCTTTTCCCCGAAAAGATGTTTCTATTCAGTTAAATAAAACAACTTAAAAGGAGAAATCAATGAAAAAATACGTATGTTCTGTTTGCGGTTATGTACATGAAGGAGACGTTCCCCCGGAAAAATGTCCCCAATGCGGTGCGGATTCTTCAAAGTTTTCCGAGCAAAAGAATGACTTTGACACCCTGAGCTGGGCGGATGAGCACAAGATTGGCGTTGCAAAAGGAGTGAATGCAAAAATCATCGAAGGACTGCAGATGAATTTTGTCGGTGAGTGCACCGAAGTCGGAATGTATCTGGCGATGAGCCGACAGGCCGATAGAGAGGGATTCCCGGAGATCGCGGAAGCCTACAAACGCATCGCTTATGAAGAGGCCGACCATGCCTCCCGATTTGGAGAGCTTCTCGGAGAAGTGGTTGTGGCCGACACAAAGAAAAATCTTGAAATGAGAGTGGAGGCTGAATACGGCGCTTGCAAAGGAAAAAAAGAGCTGGCGACCAGGGCAAAGGAACTGAATTATGATGCGATTCATGACACTGTGCACGAAATGTGTAAAGATGAAGCCCGTCACGGGAAAGCATTTGCCGGTCTCCTTAAGAGATATTTTGGGAATTGATGGAATGAACCTTGAAGCTATTCCTGAATATTTAAAAATCCATGGATTGAAACCCTCCTACCAGAGGATCAAGATTTTTGAATACCTGGAGAAAAAACGGAATCATCCGACAGTTGATAAAATCTACCAGGCCCTTCTCAAAACAATCCCCACCTTTTCCAGGACCACCGTCTACAATACACTCAATCTATTTGTCGAAAAGAAGATCGTACAGGTCATCACTATCGAAGAGAACGAGAACAGGTATGATGCCGACACATCCATTCACGGTCATTTTAAATGTGTGAAATGCAAAAAAGTCCATGACCTCAAGATCAATTATTCCGATCTGAATCTATCGGAACTCGATCAGTTCCAGATAGACGAACACCATTTCTACTTCAAAGGCAGATGTACTAACTGCAGAAAAGATCTTCACTAGACTGAACCAGCAGCAAAATCATACAAGCCGGGCATTTCAGTCAGTAAGACAGGAATTTGGTTTTTGCGCTTGTTTTGTTTTACTTACATTTTTGTCCAATTTCCCCCTCTGTAACTAAAAAATGGAGGTGGGAATGCGCAGGAATCCATCATAACTTCTCAGCTCCACAATCTCCACATCTTTCAATATGATACATAATCCGGTAATCACCGTAAATGACTTCACGGCAAGAAGGATTAGTGATTTCTGGAATTATGCGGCCAGATAAAGGATATCCCTGTAAACCGTCTGTTGATTCAATTAAAATCTATTTTATGCCATTTTTATCGAAATTCCAAACTCAACGTGGAGCTGAGACGCGGGAAATGCGTCAGCATTTGCCCGACGATTCTCCAGTGACTTGTTAGGTTTTCCAATACATTACATTGCATCCATTGTTCTTCGCAACTTCACTTAGATCATAATCTGTTGTTAAAAGTGTGTATTGATTCTTAATAGCTACTTCAGTAATTAGGGCGTCATGAATAATGTATAGGAACCTCCTTTTTTCCAAGAGGTCAGAAGAATTTTTCCGAAATCAAGGACAAATTTAAAAATGATTTGAAAGGAATTGAGACAAATAAAGTAAGTGGAATGGTTTTCGTTACTAATCAAGAGTTAAATCTTGGAGAAAGAAGAGAATTAAAGAAACTTGGAAAGCCAAACACGATTGAAATTTATCATTTGGAGCGAATAGCAAATATACTCGATACACCAGAAAACTACGGTATTCGTCTTGAATTTTTGGACATTGAATTAACAAAAGAAGAGCAATTATCATTTATTGCAACCAGAGATCAAAAAATGTTTCAATTAAGTGAAAAACTTGAACTGCTAATGACCGATTATTATGCATTCAAAAAATCTTTCAAGTATGACGAGAGCACAGAGATTTTCAAAGAAAGAACTGTGGAGGAAATACATTTCATAATTGACGAGTTTACAGATAATATTTGGTACGATAGACATCAAATGTTGAAACGCATGGTTGAAGAAAAGCAATCCAAAGTAGATCCTAAAATATGAACAGACGCTCTTCAGGCAGAAAAGATGCTCGAAGAAAAATATGGGATTGAAAATCTTGGCCCACATAGTGATTTTAAATGGGGAATGCTCAATGGCAAACTTTCTGCTCTTCGATGGGTTGTTGGTTTCGAGTGGGATATGCTGGATACATAAGAAAACACAACAAGGCGCTTTACCTTGCCGCCATTCCGTTGCGCTCCATTGTGGCAGGTGCGCTTTATCGTTAATCCCAAATAAATCAAAGAAACATCAATAATGTTGCATTATGTTATGAAATGAATCACAATGATATCAAAACATAACAATTGTAAGATATGGAGGTAAACGCTATGGCAACAGCAGTTAGAATATCTGAAAAACTTATCAATGACGCAAAAAAATTCAGCCGGATAGACCATAGATCCTTAACTGGTCAAATTGAACATTGGGCTCGAATGGGGAAATATGTTGAGGAAAATCCAGATTTAACTTATTCGCTTATTAAAGAAATATTAATTGGAGTAGAAGAATTGGAGCAAGGCGAAAAATCCGAATATAAATTTGGATGATGGCTTATGAAAATATACCAATCAAGATCTTTTAAGAAAAGAATAAAGAGAATGCATAAACTAGAAAAGGAAATATTAGATCAAGTGATAAGAAATATTACAGATAATCTGTCCATTGGAGAAGAAAAGAAAGGAGACCTCAGAGGAATATTTGTTTACAAATTCAAAATTAAAACGGCTGAGTATCTTCTTGCCTATCGAATGGTTGAGGAGGATTTGGAGTTAATTATGATTGGGCCCCACGAAAATTATTATCGAGACTTGAAAAAATATTTAAAGAACCAATGAAAAGGGCTACAACAGCATCTACCTGACACGGAATAAACACTGTTTAGTTTTGGCATAGGAAGTTGCACGTGCAGG
>CAZEWV010000086.1:0-9087 GCA_964516025.1 uncultured Eubacteriales bacterium | reverse complement strand
TTGTCGACGAAAATGGCTTGGATGTCCAGGGGCTTTTGGATTGTGTCGAAAAACATGCCTGTGTGATCAAACACCCTGGAAAAAGAATAGAGAGAGAGGAGCTTCTTTTTCAGGAAGCCGACATCCTCATCCCCGCGGCTCTTGAAAACCAAATCCACAAAAATAATGCCGATAAAATTAAGGCTAAAGTGATCTTTGAGGCCGCCAACGGCCCCACAACACCCGAAGCCGATGATATACTCGAAAAAAGAAAAATACCGGTTCTCCCTGATATTCTGACAAATGCAGGAGGGGTCGTTGTCAGTCATCTCGAATGGGTACAGGCTATGAGCGGACTCTACTGGGAAGAAGAACAGGTCAATTATGAACTGGAACGGAAAATGATCAAAGCCTTCAACAGTGTATGGCAGATCCACAACCAAAGAGATGTCTCATTTCGATGTGCCGCTTATATTGTGGCCATTGAAAGAATTGCCGAAATCTACAGTTATAGGGGTCTTTTCCCGTAAAAAAGAGCGATAAATCTTTGATTCAACTTGAATAAAACAGAACAAATTCCGCATTCCTTGAAGTTTACTCGAAAATCCATAAAAATCCACAAAACCGGAAGTTTTTGCATGGCATTGACATCAGCCAACAAACTCTGCCAATAAACTCTTGACTTCCTAAAACTCCATTGATATTATGGTGGATTAAAAAATTATAATAGAGCCAGAGTAAAATTTTTACATTTATTTATAACAAAATATAAGGAGAAATCATATGTCTGATTATGTCTCTGAATTTATGTCAAGCCTGAAAGAGAAGAATCCTGCCCAGCCAGAATTCCATCAGGCGGTTGAAGAAGTTGTCAATTCACTCGCCATCGTCCTCGAAAGACACCCCGAATTTAAAAAAGCCAAGCTCGTTGAACGTATCGTCGAACCTGAACGCGTCATTATGTTCCGCATCCCCTGGATGGATGACAAGGGTGATGTGCAAATCAACCGCGGATTCAGAATCGAGATGAACAGCGCCATTGGGCCTTACAAAGGCGGATTGCGCTTCCATCCCACAGTCAACCTCGGAATTCTCAAGTTCCTGGCATTTGAGCAAGTCTTCAAAAACTCGTTGACAACTCTTCCAATGGGTGGAGGCAAAGGCGGAACCGACTTCGATCCTAAAGGAAAGAGCGACAATGAGGTCATGCGTTTCTGCCAGGCTTTCATGCAGGAGCTTTTCCGACACATCGGCCCTAACACCGACATCCCTGCCGGTGACATCGGAGTCGGCGGCCGTGAGATCGGATTCATGTTTGGTCAGTACCGAAAGCTCAAAAACGAATTTACCGGTGTTCTCACAGGAAAGGGCCTCGACTGGGGCGGTTCTCTGATTCGTCCTGAGGCTACAGGCTACGGAGCCGTTTACTTCGCCGCTGAAATGCTCTCCACACGGAACGAAACGCTGGAAGGTAAAAACTGCCTCGTTTCCGGCAGTGGAAACGTAGCCCAATACACCATCGAGAAGGTCAATGACCTCGGCGGCAAATGTGTCACCCTATCCGATTCAAGCGGATACATCTATGATCCTGAAGGTGTCGATGCAGACAAACTCGCCTTCGTCATGGATCTCAAGAATGTCCGCAGGGGCCGGATTAAAGAGTATGCCGAGAAGTACGGCTGCGATTTTACACCTGTTGACCCCAACCTCGACTACAATCCCCTCTGGAATCACAAAGCGGAGTGCGCATTCCCCAGCGCTACACAAAACGAAATCAACGGAAAAGATGCCCAGAACCTGCTCAATAACGGTGTTTACGTCGTCTCTGAGGGTGCCAACATGCCGACTGTCCAGGAAGGTGTAGATCTATTCATCGAGAAAGGCATCCTCTACGGACCAGGCAAAGCAGCCAACGCAGGTGGTGTAGCCGTTTCCGGTCTCGAAATGTCGCAGAACAGTCTGCGTCTGAGTTGGACACGTGAAGAAGTCGACCAGAGACTCGCCGGTATTATGAAGTCCATCCATAAGACCTGCGTGGAAGCGGCTGACAAATATGGTTCTTCAGGCAATTACGTCAACGGAGCCAATATTGGCGGATTCCTCAAAGTCGCCAGCGCAATGATGGATCAGGGCATCGTTTAATAAAAACAAAGTCCAACGATAGGCTATCTAAAACTGCAGCCTGGAATCTCAGGCAGTCCTAGAGGGCTTCTTTACTCGTATAAACCAGGTAAAGACAGGGCAGGGGGAGGTCATTCATCCCCTTGCCTGCCAGTTTTGTTTTATACCAGAACAAACATTCCCCGTGTACTTTTGACACACTTTTTGATCTGTGGTATTTCTATCTCAGGAAAACGAGTTCATCCCGAATTGGGAACAATCTCTAATGAAGACCGATAAACATGAATGAATACATCAAAAAAATAAAATCGGCCGCCAATTCCTTTTGGATCCAGGATGGATACGAGACTCGATTTCAGGAATTTCAAAATTTAATGCGGTCTCGGATCCGCGACGTGCTGATTGTATCCAGCTTGTATGATTTCTATATTTTCGAGGAATACGGGCGCATGTATGAGCTGATTCGCAGTGAGTACCAGGGATTAAACCTGAGTCATACTCCCGAACTAACCCGAGTATCCAGTGGAAAGGAAGCCCTCAAGCTCATTAAGGGACAGAATAAGTTTGATCTCATCATCACAACACTGCATATCGAAGGCATGCGGCCGGCAAAGCTAGCCCAGATGCTCAGAGCAGCGGGTCTTGATATCCCTATTGTCATGCTGGCTTTTGACAACAGGGAATTGGCCGATATGCTGGCCCACGGGGAAGATGAATTCTTCGACCACATTTTCATATGGCTCGGCAATTTCAGGCTCTTGCTCGCCATAATCAAGAGTCTTGAGGATAAGATGAATGTCGAACATGACACACATGTTATTGGAGTTCAGTCAATCTTGGTTATTGAAGATACAATCCGATTCTATTCATTTTTGCTGCCCGCCCTCTACGTAGCAGTGATGCAGCAGTCACAACGCTTCATCAAAGAGGGGGTCAACCTGTCGCACAAGAATCTGCGCCAAAGAGCCCGCCCGAAAATCCTTCTTTGCAAAAGCTACGAGGAAGCGTGGAGGAACTACGAAATCTATCACGAAACGGTGCTGGGGATCATTTCGGACGTGGACTTTCCCCGGCAAGATGGGCCCGATACCGAAGCGGGATTCGCCTTTGCCAAAGAAGTTCATGCCAAACACCCGGATATCCCAATCCTGTTCCATTCAGCTCTGGAAAAGAATAAAATCCAGGCAAGGAAAATCGGGTGTCATTTCGTGCTGAAGGATTCTCCCATATTTTTAAAAGAACTGAGGCAGTTCATGGCTTCCTGCATGAGCTTCGGCGATTTCATCTTCCGCGATCCCTCAGGCAAGGAAGTTGGCAGAGCCCACGATCTCTTGACCCTGGAGAAGCAGCTGAGGGCAATCCCCAATGAAAGCCTTGTCTTTCATTCCGATCGAAATGATTTTTCTCACTGGCTGAAGGCCCGGACGGAATTTTGGCTGGCCTACAACCTGCGCCCGAGAAAAGTTGCCGAATTTCCATCCGTAACCGCCCTCCGCAACCATCTTATAGAAAAAGTGAAGGAATACCGCATGATCCGGCAGAGGGGAATCATCTCCGACTTTGACAAAGAACTGTTTGACCCGACGAGCAGTATTTCTCGCATCGGGGAAGGATCACTGGGCGGCAAGGCCCGAGGGCTTGGATTTTTTAACACTTTGATCAACAATTACAACATACAGAACCACTTTGAAGGCGTGCACATCTCAGTTCCAACGGCCGTAATCATCGCGACGGATTTATTCGATCAATTCATGGAAATGAATGATCTCCAGGAATTCGCTTTGGAGTCAAGGGACGACCAGGAAATACTCCAGCGCTTTCTTGACGCACAAAAGTTTCCGAAGCCTGTAGTCAAAAACCTGACGGCCTTCCTCAAAATGATAGACCAGCCTCTAGCTGTTCGCTCTTCCGGCTTGCTCGAGGATTCTCATGTCCACCCTTTTGCTGGGGTGTATGGAACATTTATGATTCCCAACTGTCACAGCGACCTGCAGGTGCGTCTACATGAATTACTGGAGGCCATCAAACGCGTTTACGCAACCACATACTTCAACTCGGCCAAAGAATATATCGAGGCCACAGCTTTCCAGCTGGAAGAGGAGAAGATGGCTGTCATCGTTCAGATACTTTCCGGCTCGGCCCATGGTGACCGTCACTATCCAAGCTTATCGGGCACTGCACAATCCTACAATTTCTACCCCATCTCTCCACAAGAATCACCCGATGGGATCGCATCCATCGCACTGGGACTGGGAAAGATGGTTGTTGAAGGAGGAGCCAGCATTCGATTCTGTCCAAAGTATCCTCGACACATTGTCCAACTTTCTACCCCAGAACTGGCACTGAACTACAACCAAAGTGACTTTTTTGCCCTCACACTTTGTTCTCTCATCGATAAAAAAAAGGGAGAACCCAGCGAGGATGTCAACATCAATCGTTTCCCTCTTAAAGTCGCAGAAGAGGACGACACACTGAGGTACGTGGGTTCAACCTATTCTCCAGAGAATCACGCCGTCTATGATGGGATCACCAGGACCGGTATCCGGCTGGTGAGCTTCGCCCCCATACTTAAACAGGACATCTTTCCCCTTCCCAAGATCATCGAGCTGCTGCTGACGCTGGGGAGCTGGAGCATGGGAACGCCTGTGGACATCGAGTTTGCCGCTGACTTGGCGGTCCCGAGGGAGCAGCCCAAGAAATTCAGTCTTCTCCAAATCCGTCCGATGGTGCTGGCCCGGGAACTGGAATCGGTGAGCATCGAAAAGGTAGCGCCCGAGCGAATGATCTGCCAGAGTAACCGGGTTCTGGGAAATGGAATCATCGACAATATTCACGACATTGTCCTCGTAGACAGAGAAGTTTTCGACCGCTCGAAGAGCCGCGAAGTTGCCGCGGAAGTGAAACGGTTTAACTCGACTCTTCTGGCCAAGAAACGCCCCTACCTTCTTGTGGGAGCTGGGCGCTGGGGTTCGATGGATCCCTGGCTCGGCATTCCTGTCAAGTGGGCGCATATTTCGGGAGCACGAGTCATTATTGAGGCTAATTTTAAAGACATCACAGTCGACCCATCTCAGGGCTCACATTTTCTTGAGAATCTCAATTCCTTTTCAGTCGGATATTTCACCGTCCGCTCCGAAACAGAAAACAGTTTCGTAGATTGGGAATGGCTGCAGTCGCAAATTCCAATCGAAAAGATGAACTACACAAAACTGCTGAGATTCGACAAAAGGCTTCTGATCAAAATGAACGGCCGAAAGAGCATCGGCATCATCTTCAAGCCCGAGATGGATTACTGATGACCCATTCAGAGTTTTCTTCCGTCCTGTCTTGAAGAATCCGAATCCAGAGATTTATATCCATAATCCGAGAGGTGTACAGGAGTTTACTCTTCCGGTTGGATATGCTATAACTGACCTCTGGTAAAAAAATGGATGTCTTCCCAAGAATACTAGCCTACTTCGTGCTTCTCTTTGCCATCACCATACATGAAGCCTCGCACGGATGGGCCGCCAAAAAATTGGGTGATCCTACTGCCTATAATCTGGGAAGAGTCACCCTCAATCCCATCCCACATATCGACCCAATTGGAACCGTACTGCTTCCACTTTTGATGATGTTTACGGGAATTCCTCTTATTGGATGGGCCAAACCTGTTCCTGTCAATCCAATGAATTTGAGGAATCCAAAGAGAGACAACCTTTGGATTTCCATTGCTGGTCCCATTTCGAATTTTACAGCCGCCACAGCGTTTCTTATCATTATTCGAATAATGAAATTCGCAAGCCCCAAATTCTTTCAAGCGGCATTCTACACTGCCTCAAGTCCAGCAGGACAACTCCCATTGGCGCCGGGCATCGGTTTGATTCTTTTTTATGGAATCCTCATCAACACATTTCTGGGCATTTTCAACCTTATCCCCATTCCACCTCTCGACGGAAGCGGAGTACTCATGGGATTTCTTTCGGATGAGGCTGTCGAAAAATATGAGAGGATTCGGCCGTATGGATTTCTCATTATCATTGGTCTCATGTATCTAGGGGTTTTTAGGAAAGTTCTTGGCCCCGTTCAAGGCATAATCTTTGCACTGATAGGATTCTAGAATGAACGACAACAGCCAAAAAGCAAAAACCGTTTTTAGCGGATTGCGGCCGACAGGCCCCTGCCATCTGGGACATCTGGCCGGAGCGCTGCGGAACTGGCTTAAACTGCAGGACAAATACAGATGCTACTACTGTATTGTCACGTGGCATGGATTTTCTTCTGAATACATGAAATCCGTTTCCGTGAGGGAAAACACTTTTGAAGTGGCCGCCGACTGGTTGAGCATAGGGCTGGATCCGAAAAAATGCACGATTTTTGTCCAATCCGAAGTTAAAGAACACGCCGAACTCCATCTGCTGTTGTCCATGATCATCCCCCTGCCCTGGCTCCAGAGGGTTCCCACGTTTAAAGAGATGCAGAAAGAGCTTCCCGAAAAGGATCTCAACACCTACGGCTTTTTAGGCTATCCTGTTCTTCAGACGGCCGACATCATCCTCTATAAAGCGGAGATCGTTCCGGTCGGGGAAGACCAGGCCTACCATCTTGAACTTGCACGAGAGATCACGCGTCGATTTAATCGCCTCTTCGGCGATGTCTTTCCAGAACCCAAGATGCTGCTGACAGAAGTCCCCAAACTATCAGGGACGGATGGGCGCAAGATGAGCAAATCTTTCGGAAATGCCATAAATCTCAAGGATTCCCGGGACGTGATTCGTCAGAAAATCTCTACGATGAAAACAGATATCCGGCGCAAAAGACGGTCAGATCCGGGGGAACCCGACGACTGTCCTGTATATACTCTACACAAGGCATTTTTATCGAAAGACAAAAGAGATGAACTGGCTGAAGGGTGCCGCAAAGCAGGAATAGGCTGTCTGGACTGCAAAACCGTGGTCATTGAAAGAATCATCCATATTCTTAATCCGTTTTGGGAAAAAAGAAGGGTGCTTGAGAGCAATCCGGATCTGGTCTGGGAGACCCTCGAAGAAGGGAACAAAAGAGCGCGGAAAGACGCACAGAAAACCATGGACGAAGTCAGGTCCGCTCTGGGTTTTTAAGCACCTATACACGGAAATGGACACAGCTGAAAGTTACCAGGTCAAACTGGAGGCCTTTCAAGGCCCATTGGACCTCCTACTCTTTCTTATCAGAAAGAAAAAAATTGATATTCACGATATCCCCATCTCCTCGATCACTAAAGATTACTTGAACTACCTCGACCAGAAAGAAAAAATAAATTTGGAGCGGGAAGCAGAATTTCTTCTCATCGCCACCCTCCTGATTTACATAAAATCTCAAATGCTCCTGCCTCGGGAAACCGTTCCGGAGGACGACATGGAGGATCCAAGGAAAGTCCTTGTCGACAGACTCCTGGACTTCCAAAAAATTAAGGCCGCTGGTTCACTTCTCAGAGAAAAGGAAAATGAGGCACTGCAAAAATGGCAGCGGACTTTCCTGCCTCCAAGAGATACAGAAGAGGAACTGGAGCTGACAGAAATCTCTTTGTTTGATCTGGCAGAAGCCTTTTTTACTCTCATGAAAAAAAAGGAACGAGACAACATGAGAACAATTAAGGGAAAAGAAGTAACGCACGAAGAAAAGATGAAAGAGATGCTGGACTATCTTGAAAAACACTCTTTTCTCGACTTTATCGAATATTTCAACCAGCAGGAAACTATTTCTGAAGCTTTTGTGTCCTTCTTCTGTCTTTTAGAACTGATCAAGGCCAGAATCGTCGTCGCGATTCAGGAAAGCCTCTTCCACACCATCAAAGTCTGGCTGCGTAAAGAGAGCCCATCATGACAGTCGATTTGAAAAACATCCTCGAAACATTAATTTTTATCTCTATCGAACCTCTATCCCAAGAAAAAATCCTTACTCTATTGACCGATTTTTCAAAAGACGAGATAACGGAGGTTCTCGGTGAACTCGTCCAAGATTATGCGCATAAAAACAGAGGCATCCAAATCGTTCAAGTGGCGGGCGGTTACATGTTCTCTACAAAAATTGAGTACGATCCATGGATCAGACAGCTTCTTCGTGTGGATAGAAAGAACAGATTATCTATTGCGGCCATGGAAACTCTGTCAACAGTGGCCTATCATCAGCCCGTCACTCTAGCTGAAATCTCGGCTTTTCGTGGTGTGGATTCATCGCATTCTCTTAAAACCCTCCTTCAAAAACGACTGGTAAAAATCATCGGGCGAAAAAAGAGTCCAGGAAAACCCCTGATCTATAGAACGTCCAACAGGTTTCTTTCCTATTTTGGCCTGGAAAGCCTGAAAGATCTTCCTTCACAAGAAGAGATTTCGAAAATCCTGGAGGAAGACCAGGGGGTTGAATAAATTCAGGCACTTTTCTCTCTTAAAAATTCCAGTCCTCCGCCTGGAAGTGGAGCGTGTCAAAAATGAAGGGATCGGAAAATTTTTTCTCTTCAAAATTGAGCTAAGTTGAGATTTTACCTATATTTAGGATTGACAAGAAACCTCATCTAGGTTAGGATAATCCATCATCTTTTTTTGAAAAATGAAAGTTTTCGTAGCTAAAAAATCTGGATAATGTAAAGGGAGAAAGTGGTCCAATGTCAGAACTAACTAAGTCAACTCAAGAAGAAAAGCTGTCTTCGAAAGAATACGAAGACCTACTTGATAAATACCAATTCAGTTCTACCGAACTGACTCCGGGGAAACTGGTCAAGGGAAAAGTTATAAAAGTATCACCTGCCTACGTCTTGGTGGATGTCGGATTTAAATCCGAAGGCATGATTCCCACTGAGGATTTTGACGATCCTCAAGACATGAAAAATTTTAGTCCGGGTGATGAAGTTGAGGCCATCCTGGAAAGAAAAAATGTGAAGGAAGGTTACTTGCTTCTCTCCAGGAAAAAAGCCATCGCTGTTAAAGCCTTGAACAACCTCGAAAAAGCCTATCAAAATAATAACTGGAT
>CAZEWV010000085.1:0-9094 GCA_964516025.1 uncultured Eubacteriales bacterium | reverse complement strand
GGGTTGCCCTTTCACAAATGGCGGCAGCCTCGATATAACCACGGGTTTTTTTGTAAATCAGAGCGAGCTGTTCTTTTTCGGCTCTTTGAAGTTCCTCGATTCCACGAGCCAGTTGATGACCAATACGTTTGGCTGCATTGCTCGTTATCTCAGCAGCGATTCGGAAGGCCATAGGATCGTCTGCCGTGGCAATTGTGTAGGATGCGGCGGCTCCAATGACAACAACTCTTTTCAGCTGAGTGGGATCAATCTTGTCAGGTCGATCCTCTGAAGTATGATACCAAAAATCCGGCCAGGTATTCATGACGATCCCAGGCACTCCCACACCCCAGTCATTGAATACTTCATGGTCGGAGGATCCCATATGAGTGCCCATGTAATAAGTGAATGGATCTTCGCTCCCGCTGGGAGCGACAATCCGTCTGGGATATTTCTGATCCATGCTGTTTGTAACATTTGTCCGGTTGGTTTCTCCAATGTAGCGGTAATAATTTTCCAACACATCGTTTAGATAATGGGCGTTTCCAAAAGTTGTCCGCATCATTGTCATAAACGAAAGACTCCGGGATAGTCCAAGGCCGACCATGTCCAGGTTTATATTGCATAGAGTTCTTTTCATAATTTCCGGGTGAGCATTCACCCAGGGGATTGTCCCTGAAAACTCAGGAGCCCAGAGAAAACGTATGGTACGCTTTGGAGGAGGTATAGCACCCTTGTCGATCAAGACCTTCAGTGTCCTTGCCATTTCCAGTATGGCCGCACAGCCAGAAATATTATCATTGGCCCCCTGCTTGGCATATCCCTCGAAAAGATGGGCACTGAAAATCACTTCCTGAGCATTTTGATCTGTTCCGGGAATGGATGCAACAACATCCTGAAGCTCATAATCCAACATGGTGGATTCAACAACAGCATGAACAAGAATTTTTTCTCTTCCGAGAAGACGATCTCTCAGGATGTATCCTTCCCGGGGAGGGATGTTGAATGCAAATTTAGCGGGAGTTTGCCTTGCCCACGGATACCTCGCCAGGGGATCGCGAGAGAATCTTGAAGCGGTCGTGGAGAGTTGAAAGAAATAACACCGGCCGCCCCCTGCTGGAGACATCCGAACTGGTGGACCGAACTCGCCGAACCCGAGGTAAGAAGAATTTTATCTTTGACTTCCAATCCTTCAAAATCTCCCCGGGTGCCGCGGCCAACCCACACAAGCTCTGTCTCTACATCGGCAGAATTGCTGCCTGTTGCCAGCATAGCCCTTAAATCTGTATAAGATGCCAGTTTTTGACGGATTGGAGAGATTTCCCAAAGTTCTCCCTGAATGCCATCCCAGGTTTTTCCTCCCTTGTACCGGACTATTTCCGCATCTTTAAAGCCATATTCTTTGAGACGGTCATAGACAAATTGAGCTTCAAGAAAGGTGTTTTTGTATTCATCCGGTTTTCGGTCTCTATTGTAACCGGCCATCGCAAGGATGTGGTTAAATGCAGTCTCTCCAGAGGATTCCCCTATGATCTCATCCATCTGGGATTGTGGGAGAAATGTCCACTGGAACCAGGATGTCATTTGAGCAGTGACAAAAAAAGGCCAAATCAATAAAACAGATAAAAGAAAGATTCTTGATCGGTATCTCATGGATGTCCTCCTGAATGGATACATAATATTTAGCAATACCTTGAATATCACTTTATTTGTTGGCCTGTTTATATCAAATGTCGGCATTTTTTACTACACTGGTTATAAGATTTTGACGGGCAGACAAAAAATAGGCAAATGAAGGGATATTTGAAAGATATTCTTTTTGGATATTCAATTTAAATGATGACCATGATAATATTAAAGTGTTTTTAATGGAGGTGAAGCAATGGCATTATATCGGTGTAACGTTTGCAACGCCTACGACTATGATGATGACGTGGGCGATTCAAATTTGGGAATTGAACCGGGCACACAACCAGAAGATTTTCCTGACGACTGGGTCTGTCCAATATGTGGCTCCGACAAGACTCATCTCGACCCCGTGTAGAAAAACCAGATCTTAATTTCTTTCTAGAGATTGCGCTGTCTGGATTAGGTTGTCAAAGAAAAGATCAATATCTTCGGTAGTTAATTCGGGATTCGTGATGACCAGACGAATAACAAGATTTTTGCCCAAATGCGCATAATTGACCATGGATTTGCCGCTGTGAGCCAATTCTTCTCTCAATTTTAGATTAAACTGATTAAGATCGATCCGTTGAGATGGGAGATAGCGAAAACAGATGTTGACTGAGGACCGTGGAACCATAAGTTCCAGGGCGGGATTTTTGTTGACGATCTCTTCGGCATAAGCAGCCAGCTCAAAAAGACGATTTATCCTTTGGGCATATCCTTTGTCACCGTAATACTTCCACGCCAGCCAGAGTTTCAGTGAATCCACTTTACGTCCACACTGCAGAGATATCGAACCCAGATCATAGTTCCCATAGACCTCATCGTGAAATATATAATCCGTACCTTCGACAGAGTTTGTTCTTAACAGATGGCCCTGTTCTCTCACTAGAAATATTGAACAGATGATGGGAAGTCCCATTAATTTGTGAGCATTCCAGATAAAGGAATCGGCCTTTTCCAGTCCTTTTATTAGAAAACGATGTTGAGGGCTGAGTACAACCGATCCTCCAAAAGAGCCATCGATGTGAAGCCAAAGGTTGTACTGCCGAGCAATTGGGACTATCTCTTCTATGGGATCAAAAGCCCCTTTGACCACGGTTCCGGCTGCAGCTCCTATAAAGAAGGGAAGCTCACCTTGTTGAAGACTGTCCTCAATGGCTATAGCAAGCTCGGAAGGAATCATTTCTCCCATGTCATTTGTTTTGACTTTTCGGATACTCTCAGTTCCAAATCCCAAGATATTGGCATTTTTTTCAAAGGAGTAATGACTTCCCTCGGAAATAAAGGCTGTGAGTCTAGTGGAATTGGAAAATCCTTCCTTTTTTAAGTTTGGTAGGGTTCGGTTGCGTGCAATCATCATCGCCTGGAGATTGCCGTTGCTGCCTCCGGACAATAAGAGTCCCTCGGGTTTTTCAAATCCACAAATGGTTCCCATTTTTTTAATAAGCTCCGTCTCCATAAAGGTGGCCATGGGGGCAACTTCATATGTGTACATAGACGTATTGGTCAAGCTTGTGAACAGCTCCCCCAAAAGTCCTGGGAAAGAGAATCCCGACCAAAGCTGGTTAAAAAACTGCCGGTGGCCGGTTCGCACGGAAAAAGTCAGATACTGTTCGATGATTCCGTAGAGTTCTTCCAGGGAACATCCATCTTCTGGAAGGGATAGGTCGATATTTTGACGCAATTCATCGGGCGGGAGATGGTGTGTGACAGGAGTATCAGGATTATTGGTCTTTTTTATATAATCATTGACAAGATCAATCACATGCTGGTCAAAAATCGGCTTCTTTTTATCCATGACTGTTTCTGTCTTTTAACTCAGGAATACTTTTATTTTGGCAAGTCTTGGCCTCTGCGTCAAGATATGGACGTGTTGGCTCATATATAAACCTAGACAAAGTCAGAAGTTCTATAATCCAGACATAAAAAAAACAATTAGATTTTTTTAGCTAACGTAATGACAAAAATACCATAATATGGGAAAATCTTCGCAAGAAATCCTCCAACAAGAGGAATGCACCAACTTCCACCATGATTTTTCAAAACTTTGAATCCATATACTTTAAGTAAATCATTCATAGATCTTATCGTGAATAGCCTTAAATGAGAGTAGCCTTTCTGATTAGTTCTCTTTTTGTAGCGATGAGTTGATAAAGGATTTCCTAATCCTCTAAATTTATCAGAAACCTCATTCATGAATGGATTTATCGTAAGTAACATCATAATTATGCTTACTAAAGCACCCTGGTTAGGAACAGACAGCAAAAGTACACCGCCCTGCTTTAGAATCCGATGAGCTTCACTGATAAAATGGTCAGTATTTGGAATATGTTCAAGGCACTGATCACTTACAATAACATCCATTGAGTTATCAGGTAAATCCCATTTTTCAGTACCGGCGTTTTGGTTAATACATTTATACCCAAGTTTCCTGCAGATAGACAAATCTCCAATATCTATAACAATCTTTTCATCATTATTAACATGCTTCAAGTAACTTAATAATGGTTCTTCTCCTGGTCCAACCTCAAGAAATGATCCGCTTAGACTGCTAAGATATCTAATAATTGTTTTTCTCTTAATTGACCATCCATTATTGGCTATACGAGCAAGAACACTTTTTATATTTTTCATTTTATAAAATTAAGAAAAACTTAATGGTTTATGAAATTATCTAAAATATAATCTCCCAACAAATATTGTACCCCCTGCAACTAAGGGAATCAACAAATTATCATCCACCTTCTTACTTTAACCTAACCTTTTTAGAGACAATCATCTCTTGATCACTAAAGGACACAGAACCAAAAGGGCGCTTGACGAGCAAGAAAACACGTCGTAATGACCAAATGCTCCACCTCTCCTTTTGCCGGGGATTGGCCTTGTGTCTATGATCGGGAATGGAAACTTATCATATCGACATAGGTTCTGTGTTTTTGTACAACATCAGCCGAGATCCGGTTGAAAACACAAATTTGGCCGAAAATTATCTTCAGGAAATTGAGAGGCTAATTCCTTAGCTTGATAAGCTGCCAGAATTCAAAGGGGAGAAAGCCAAGAGGATCTGACTAAGGATCTCATGGGCTTGCTGAAAAGTCTGGGCTACATACGATAGTCCTTCCGGCTATTCAAGGACAAGCCGGAACAAATACGATCCATTACACTCTTTCAACAGAATGAATTCTCGCCTTAGTTTCTGTAAAAAATCCGGATTATCGGCAATCGCCCCCCCATCGACCACAAAAAATTGGGCTCCACGCTTTATAAACTCTCTGACCTTCTCAACAGATTGTTCTTCTTGGGCAATACTGAATCCTTTCCTTTCCAGCCAAAAAAACATGTGCGAGGCATTGAATGCCAAAGGATATCCATCTTCATCCCTCATCGACCCACCTGAAACCAGAATGAGTGTTCTGTCTGGAACATACGGTTTGTAGGATAACGCGCATCCATACGCTTTCTTGAAATAGTCCGGGAAGAGGTCGATACTTATCCGGAAGCCTTGGAAAAGAAAAGTGGAAACGAGCGAAAAGAGCAAAAAATTGGCCCAAAGAGGAGACAAGTCCGCTTGAATTGGCTTTAACTTCTCCTGTCGATTTGAGACTTTAAGCAGTCCCCAAAAGATAATAACAATCAGTAAAGAACAGACCAATGTCAGGAGACTTGAAAAAAGAAAGTTGAGATCAAAAATTCCTATTATCCGAATCAAAATAAAAATCACAGTTAAAACCAAAGATAAAACGATTGCCAACACAAAATGCTTTTTTCCTTTTATTTTGTCTCTTACAAAATTCATTCCTTCCCCAATCAAGAGTGCAGCCGGAGGAATAGAGACCACGTGGTAGTAGGTGGCCCAGTTCTCGCTTGTTGTTCTGATGGTCACAATGTAATAAACAAAGAGACTGACTAGCCAAAAAAGACTCAATTTTGTAACATCTTTCGAACGGCAGAACCAGATCGTGAAACATCCGATCAAGATCCCAAGCGGCATCCAGATGTGCACGACTTCAATCTGCCCTAAACCGAGAAGAAATCGAGGATTTGTAAAGAGATCCAATCCAACCCAGTGGTATTCGTTAGATACTCCTAGAGAATTTCCGTATTCCAGCCAGAATTTATGTGCATGGGCATACCAAAGAACCGAAGGCAATAGGGCAACAACACCAAAAACCCAGATCCACGCCTTTCGCAATTCGCCCAATCCCTTTTTGTGTATAAGATACATCAAGAAGAAGAGGCCGATATGAGCGGCATTAGCCTTGGCTAAAATCATCAATGACGTAGCAGTCAGTGATAAGATGTACAAATTCCAATTCTCTTCATCCATCCATCGAATAAAAAAATAGGCCCCACATAGATAACAAAAAAACATCAGCCCCTCGGGTTGGAGAGCATTGGATACTCTTACAACCAATGGACTCAATACAAAAAAAGCCGAGGCTATCACTGCCCCAAATGGACTCAGAAGGTATCGAGACAGAGCGAAAAAAACAACCAATGTCAATAGAGAAAAAAAGTAGGAAAGAAGCCTTCCCAAGATTTCATTGTATCCAAAAATTTTATACAAGACGGCTGTGAGCCACGAAAAAATTGGGAATTCCATTTCGGCATATCCCGGGCCGTCACCCCGCCAGTCTATCCTGGGATAGAAGATATTCATGCCCTCTTGATAAAAATTTTTGGCCACCGCCCCAATATCACACTCTCTCCAAATTTCACGGACACTTCCGTCAATAGGGCGCCAAACATCAGCTATCCTGATCGAGGCACCAAAAATAAAAAGCAAAAGAAACAAATAGACTCTTTTTTTCTTTGAATCCATGATGATTAAGCAGAAGATAAATTCATATATTATCTAGTCTAATACAAGAATTGACAGGCCGATGTCAACCTATATTTCAAATTTGGGGTGGGTACATCACCTATTGAGGTGAAATGTACGGGAGAATATCCCCCTCATAATCGCCTCAAGAGGCGATTGTGCTAAAAAAACTTCTCAGTCACTATAGTTTATGCATAAAAAGTAGTAATTATATATTTAGTCCAAAAATTGTACAGGGAGGAAAAATATTTTTGCCTTCTGATAAGGAAATCAGCGGTCGTTCATTTGACGATATACAATCAACACAACAAAATTTATGAATTTCTCCCTTAACAAGATTTTTGGTTGCGGAGCCAATCAAAAAAAGAACTCAGAATTTCCAAATATCGAATAAAATCAAAGAAAAATGAAAAGAATAAAATTATTTTTTCCCTTGCTGCTTGTCTATTTGATATTCATTATCCTATTTTCTTCCAACGAATTGAGCAGTGACGAGCCTCAATTCTTGGAATATGCCCGGAATCTTTCGAACGGATTTTACTCGCCGAAAACAAAAATCGACCTCGTTAAACCTCCCGGTTACCCCCTCTTTTTGCTTCCCTTTGTGGCACTGAATCTTCCTCTGATTATTCCTAAACTTTTTAATGCGATTTTTTTGTTTTTGGCAGTCTTCTATTTCGACAAAACCCTGCGCCTCTATATAGACAGAAAAAATACGACAATCTATTCCTATCTATTGGGGCTGTATATACCCTTCTTTCCCTATATCCCACTACTGATCACAGAATCACTCTCGCTCTTCCTCATGTGCGTTTTTATCTTTACGTTCTGCAATATGAACGGAAGAAAGAAGCAATCTTGGCACCAACTTCTTTTTCCAGCACTTCTTTTATCCCTTCTGGCCATGACCAGATTCATTTTTGGGTATGTTATCCTGGCTGGAATTTTACTTTTTCTCTTTTTCAGGTTTGTCTCAAGTTCAAATTTTGCCACCCGGGCTCTCGTTGTCTTCATATTGGCTTCTGTTCTCTGTATTCCCTACTTGCTCTACACCTACACTTTAACCGGCAAGTTATTCTATTGGGGCACAAATGGTGGCAGTCAGTTGTATTGGATGTCTTCCCCCTATCCGAATGAATACGGGGATTGGCATATGGAGAAAGATGCTCTGGATCAAGAAGGAAGCCCGGAATTATACAAAAATCATGGAGAATTTTTTGAAAGTATTGCCCACCTCTCTGCTTTTAAAAAAGATGAAATTTTCAAACGCAAGGCCATTGAAAATATCACAAAATATCCTATAAAATATCTGCAAAACTGGTTGGCCAATCTTGGAAGGTTGGTTTTCAATTATCCCTATTCGTATCTCCCACAGACTTTGCTAAAATATATCTATATCATTCCCAATGCTTTCCTTCTGGTCATCGGTGTTTTGTGTCTCTATCCCAGTTGGATTGGAAGGAGACATACCCCTCCGAGCATCAAATATTTACTCGTTGTGGCCTCTGTCTTATTTATGGGAAATTCGCTCCTCTCAGCCTATCCCAACTATTTCATCATCATTGTCCCTATCTTTTTGTTGTGGATCGCCTTTGTGATCAACAAAGTCATCACGATCCACATCCTAAGATAGGTGTTCCCTATTTTCCCTGATTTGAACTTTCGGGATACAGAAAAGTGGGCGCAGTAAAACTGAGGTTGAGATCCATAACCCCGAAGCTCCATCGCCGTAATTCCCATTGACAGGATTAACGCCTGCCTGGTTAGCCGTCACGGACCTACCTCCATCTACCATAAAGATTTCATGGCACACCACAAGAAGTAATGTTTTAATATAGAAAAAAATGCTTGTAAAGCAGTCTCATCCTACGATAGACTTCAATTTATCCTTTAATCTGCTCAATAGCAAAATCATTGATTTGGTGCTTTTAGTTATTGTTATTATGGGATAACAGACAGTTTTCGCACCAAAACTCTTTTTAAATCTTACTACACCCTCATGTCCTCCACTAGGATTAAAATCAAACCAAGAATATCTCTTTGTACATGTATTTTTAATAATTTCATAAAATAATAAGTTCACAGGTCGAAAACAAAAGTACTCTCCTAAGGCAGCACCATGCCAATACACAACATGCTTTTTTGCATAAAAGATGATTGCCCCTGCGACTACAACTTCATCTTTATTAATTGCTAACCATAATTTGATATTTGCAGAATTCCGTTGGAACATTTCATTGAAAATTTCCCAACTGTGCCTAAAAGAAGCCCTATCTCCCCATCTGAGCAATGTGTTTTCATAAACATGGTAATATTGTTGCCAATCACTCAAAGTTGATGCTATTTTAACTGAAATTCCTGACTTGAGTGCCTTTCGGACTTTACGAGCGATAGGTTGTCTACTTTTTGTCCACTTTTCATAAATGAATTCAAAACCATTTTCAAGGCAAAGAATGTGAGTCTTATCTTGCTTCATTCCCTGCACTTTGAACATACTGGCAAGCTTTTCAAAAGGATTTACAGACCAATAAAGGTTGCCAATCTTTTTAGTCAAAAATGTAATCAGTAAAACATATAAAGTTCCCCCATTTTTTACTATTCCACTTGTGATTTAACGTAATT
>CAZEWV010000084.1:0-9274 GCA_964516025.1 uncultured Eubacteriales bacterium | reverse complement strand
GATGGATGATTCCTTCTGTCTCTCCTTTGTCATTGGTGATGACCAGTGAGGTGATCTTATGCTTTTCCATTATGTTTAGGGCTTGTGTGGCGAGATCGTTTTTATTGATGGTGGCCGGATTTGGCGTCATGAAGTCTTCGGCTTTTTTTGTGAAGAGATCTTCTCCATGCTTCTGAATCAGGCGGCGGAGGTCTCCATCTGTGATTATCCCCATGAGTCTATTATTGTTGTCGACCACACATGTCATCCCTAATTTTTTATCGGACATTTCATGGAGTACATTCTTTATGGGAGTATCAAGCTGGACACAGGGAATGTGCTGTTTAACATGCATTAAGTTGTTGATTTTAATGAGTTTGCCAATTTGCCCTTTGGGGTGGAAAGATAAAAAATCATGCTCTTGAAATCCCTTTTTCTCCATCAGAGCAATGGCCAGGGCATCTCCCATGGCCAGGGAGGCTGTTGAGCTTGCGGTAGGAACTAGTCCTCTAGGTTCGGCTTCTCGACTCACCTTGACTTCAAGCACAACGTCGCTGTATTTGGCCAGTTTAGAACTCTTGACGCCTGTTATCGCTATCAACTTAATCCCGATCCTTTTGACAAAACCAAGAAGGTCGATGATTTCTTTTGTGTCCCCGCTGTAGGAGATGGCGATTATGATGTCGTCTTTCATTATCATTCCCAGATCCCCATGGCCGGCCTCTGCCGGGTGAATAAAAATGGCCGGAGTGCCGCAGCTGGACAGGGTAGCCGCTATTTTGCGTCCGATAAGTCCCGATTTTCCCATACCGAGAACGATGACACGTGCTTTGGTCTGGGACAGCAGTTCAACGGCTTGGGCAAAATTTTTATCTAATCGAGCGGCGACAGCCCGGACGGCATCGGCTTCGATTTCCAGAACGTTTTTTCCTATTTTGACGATTTGATCTTTTGTAGTCATAGCTTGGTATTATACATTATAAGAGGGAGTTTATCTCGTCAACGGCACTCCGCAGTTTGAGAAGCGCCTCTAAAAAAATGCGCAACTCATTTAAATTCAATGAGTTAAACTTATCAGAGAGTGCTTTTGCGGGATTGTCGTGAATTTCACAAAAGATGCCGTCACAACCAACGCTGATGCCGGCCCTGGCAATGAAGGGGATAAATCTGGCGTCTCCTCCAGAAGAGCGACCCTCTCTTCCGGGTAATTGGACGCTGTGGGAGGCGTCGATGACAACAGGGAATCCAAGCTCTCTCATGATGGGGATCGATCTGATATCGAAAACAAGGTTGCCGTATCCGAATGTTGTCCCTCTTTCAGTCAGAATGATATTTTCGTTGCCTTGGTCTGTGACCTTTTCAATGATATTTTTAACCTCATATGGGGACAGGAACGGACCTTTTTTAATGTTTAAGGGCTTTTGTGTCCTGGCCGCCGTGACGATAAGGTCGGTCTGCCGGCTGAGGAAGGCAGGAATTTGGATGATATCCAAAACTTCGGCTGCTGCCTGTATGTGGTCCGTTTCATGAACGTCGGAAAGAACAGGGATAGCCAGTTCCTGTTTGATCTCAGAGAAAATTTGTAGCCCCTCGTTCAGACCAGGCCCTCTAAAGGACTTAAGAGAGGAACGGTTGGCCTTATCGTAAGAAGATTTGAAAATGTATGGGACTTTTAAGTCATGGCAGATGGCACTGATTTTCCTGGCCATAGAAAAAGCATGGTCTCTGTTTTCGAGAACACAAGGTCCTCCGATCAGAAAAAGCGGATTTTTTCCGCCTATTCTAATTCTTTCGTTGATGCGAATGTCTTTGACATCGGTAGGCATAGCTTGCTCCGATAAAGGATTTAAAAATAGGATGGGATATTAATGGTTTGGATTTAAATTCAGGGTGGAACTGACATCCCAAAAACCAGGGATGATCTTTCAGCTCTACAATTTCTACCAGATCGTGTTCTGGATTTTTCCCTGAAATAACAAGGCCAGCGGCTGATAAAATGTCTTCATATTCCGGATTAAATTCGTATCGGTGTCTGTGCCGCTCGTAGATTTTGGTTTTTCCGTAAATTTTTGATGCCAAGGAGTCTTTTTTCAAGCGGCAGAAATACTGCCCCAATCTCATGGTTCCTCCCATGGATTGGATCCCCTTCAATTCTCTCCATTTAAAGAAAATATTGTGTGGAGTTTTTGGGTTGAACTCTGTGCTGTTCGCCTCCTTGAGCTTGGCCATTTTTCTTGCATATTCTATGGTTGCACACTGCATACCCAGGCAAATACCGAAAAAAGGCACCTTTTTTATCCGGGCAAAAGTGACAGCCCTTATCATGCCCTCTATTCCCCGAACTCCAAAACCTCCTGGAACCAAAATTCCATCAGCTTCTTTGAGGACGTCTCTTCCCTTATTCGTTTCCAATTCTTCGGCTTCGATCCAGGAGATGTTGACTTTTAAGTTGTGAGCGGTCCCGGCATGATAGAGAGCCTGGTTGAGACTAATGTAGGAATCTTGCAGTCCCGTATACTTTCCGACAAGAGAAATGTTGACCTCGTCGGCCGGATTTTTCATCCGTTCAACCATGGATTTCCATCGAGAAAGGTTTCTTCTCTTTTGCGGCAGGTTCAATCTGTTGAGAATAATCCTGTCTAATCCTTGTTGAGCGAAAATGAGAGGGACTTCATAGATGACGGCCACATCTTTGGCTGTGATGACAGCTTCCAGGGGAACATTCGTAAAAAGTGAAATTTTCTGCCGGATTTCTTCACTGAGAAAACGGTCCGTGCGGCACAAAATGATATCAGGCTGAATTCCGATGGCTCTCAACTCTTTGACACTGTGTTGGGTTGGTTTTGTTTTCAGCTCGCCAGAAGTTGGCATATACGGAACCAAGGTGAGATGAACCGACAAACAGTTTTCTGGACCAAGGGAAAGCCTCATCTGCCGGGTGGCCTCCAGGAAAGGCAGGCCCTCGATGTCTCCAACGGTTCCACCCAACTCGACAATGACGATATCGTTGTCATTGGATGCTGAGAAAAACGCCTTTTTGATTTCATCCGTGACATGGGGGATCACCTGAACGGTTTTCCCCAGGTATTCTCCTTTTCTCTCCTTCTTCAGTATGGATTCGTAGATTTTTCCTGCGGTCCAGTTATGGGCTTTAGATGTCCGTGTAGTCGTGAACCGTTCGTAATGCCCCAGGTCAAGATCTGTTTCAGCTCCGTCGTCTGTCACAAAAACTTCACCATGCTGGAAAGGGCTCATGGTCCCGGGATCTACATTCAAATAGGGATCGAATTTCTGGCATGTGATTTTGTAGCCGTGACTTTCCAGGAGCCGACCGATGGAGGCGGCGGCAATTCCTTTTCCAAGAGCGGAAAGGACTCCTCCGGTTATAAATATAAATTTAGTCATGCTGTCCTTCTCTCAAGGAATTTTCAACCTTGATTATATCTTCCGGTGTATCAACACTCAAGATGGAATGTGGGGAGTCGACAATTTTTATCCGGTATCCATTTTCAAGGGCTCTCAACTGCTCGAGTTTCTCCGATTTTTCAAGCCTGGTTTCCTGAAGAAACTCGAATTTCAACAGAAATGTTCTCTGGTACCCATAAATTCCGATATGCTTCCAGAAATAGTCTGTAGAATAAAAGGGGATAGGCGAGCGGGAAAAGTAAAGAGCAAAATCCTCTTTGTCTTTAACGACTTTTACGATGTTTTGGTCTTTAATATCAGCTATATTTTTTTCTTTAACGGCCAATGTGGCCATGTGTATCGTTTTGTCCTGTAAGACCTTAACAAGATCCTCGATCATGGAGACATGGAGGAGTGGTTCATCCCCCTGGATATTGATGATAAGAGGAGAGTCGAGCTCAGCCGCAATCTCGGCAGCCCTTGATGTGCCGGATCTATGTCCGGATGATGTCATCCGGACGTCGGCCCCAAAGGACAAAGCGGCGTCGAAGATTCTCTGGTCATCGGTGGCGATAATGACATTTTCAAGGACATCTGTTTGTTTTGCACGCTCATACACTCTTTGAATCATCATGGTTCCGAGTATTGGTGTGAGGGGTTTTCCAGGGAAACGGTGGGATCCATACCGCGCTGGGATAATGCCGGTCGCTTTTCTCAAGTTAGAAATCTCTCCACGATATCCGAGTCTTCTTTTTCAGGCTCTTTTTTAGGGTTTTCAGATTTTGAAGGGATGTTGTTGTTTGTGGTGTGGCACTGTGCTTCGAGATTGGCGCCGTCTTTCACAATCAGGCTGGGGGTCGTGATTGTCCCAACGACCCGCCCCTTGGAATTAATTTCAACCCGCTCTTTGGCATTGATATTGCCCTTAACTTCCCCGTTGACGATGATGATGCCAATTTTGATATCGGACTCAACCTTGCCGTTTTCTCCAATGATCAGGACGGAGTTGGAATCGATCTTTCCGTTAAAGTGTCCGTCTATCTGAAATGAACCGCTGAATTTCAGAGTGCCTTCGATTTTTGTGTTTTTATCGAAAAAACCCGTTATTTTGTTGCTGTCGATATTGGTGTTTTTTTCTTTCATAAGTGTTCTCCTTTCGCTTTTTCGTAGATTCGCCCCAACTCGTCTGCTGAATAATAGAATATTTTCACCACTCCCTTTTTCATATTTCCGGAAATAGACACTTTGGTTCCAAAAATCCTAAGTAATTCTTCTTGAAGAGCCAGGAGGTCGGGATTTGATTCATGCCCTTCCTCTTGTTCGGGTTTGGTTATCAGTTTTTTGACGAGGTTCTCGACGGCCCTGACGGAAAGATCTCTTTTTTCGATCTGTAGGGCGGTTTGAACTTGAAGAGCCGAATCGTCTATTGACAGCAGGGCGCGGGCATGGCCCATGGACAACTTGTCTTCTGCAAGCATGTTCTGTACTCTTTGAGGAAGCTTGAGCAGGCGCATATAGTTGGATACAGAGGCCCTGTCTTTTCCGACTTTAACGGCCACCTGCTCCTGAGTCAGATGCAGATCTTGTGTCATTTTCTGATAGGCGGAGGCGATGTCCAGGGGATTAAGGTCTTCTCTCTGGAGGTTTTCGACGAGTGCCGCCTCCAGTTGTTGCTCTTCGGTCATCCGGCGAATGATTGCAGGAATGGTTTTGAGCCCAATTTTCTGAGCTGCACGCCAGCGTCTCTCTCCCACTATGATTGTAAAGTGATCTTCGTTGGGCACAACGACTATGGGCTGGAGAATCCCTGCTTCTTGGATCGATTGTGCCAATTCGGCTATGGATGCAGGATCAAATTTTGTTCTTGGCTGATGGGGATTGGGTCGGAGTTTGTCCACTCCAAGCTCAACATAGCGATCTTCTCTTAAAATTCCATATTCCTCTGACAAAAATGCTTTTAATCCCTTTCCAAGTGCTTGTTTTTTCATTTTTTCAGAAACTCCTTGGCAAGATTGAGATAAGATAGAGCCCCTTTTGATTTAGCCGCATAAAGAATAATGGGTTTTCCAAAGCTTGGTGCTTCGGCGAGTTTAACCGTTCTGGGGATGATGACTTCATAAACGATGCTTTTTAATGAGGACTGTAGTTCTAGGGCCACTTGCTTTGACAGGTTTGTCCGCTCATCATACATGGTCAGCAAAACACCCTTTATGGCCAGAGAAGGATTGAGGTAGGTGCGCACTTCATCCAGAGTATAAAGAAGGTCGGGCATTCCTTCCATACAGAAAAATTCTGTCTGGACTGGTATGAGGATGGAATCCGCTGCCGTGAGAGCATTTATGGTTAAAAAACTCAAGGAGGGGGGGCAATCGATGAAGATGTAGTTAAAATTCTTTTTTTCCGGCCTTATGGCTTCCCTCAGTCTTGTTTCCCTGTCTGGTTCGTCATATATTTCGGCTTCGAATCCAATCAATTCAGGAGAACTAGGACAGATAAAAAATCCATCGATTTCTGTTGGTTGAATGTACTTTGACAGAGGGCCTCCATTCATAAGGGGGGGATAGATTCCTTTATTTTCATCTTTTTTTTTGCCCAAACCCATGGTCGCCATGCCCTGAGGATCAAAATCTATAAGCAAGACCTTTTTTTTGTTCAGCGCCAGAGATGCAGAGAGGTTAACAGCTGTGGTTGTTTTTCCCACTCCACCCTTTTGATTGGCGATAGCAATGACATTTTGACTCGATGTTCTTTGTTCCACGTGAAACATTTTAAACGAAGACTCGGTGTTTAATCAAGGAGGCAATTCCATTTCCGTGATTTCAAGAACGAGTTCTGTAAAGTGATTAGAAATCACGCTTCGTTTTCTTCTGCTGGAGATGAAGGCGGGACCCCTCCGCGGTGCACCTCCGTCCTCGCTCCGATTCGCTGCGCGCAGAGATACACCGCTTCGCCCTCCCTTCATCTCCTTCCGCCACGGGGGATAAGACACCACCGCGCCATCCACCCCTTTAGACCCTAAAAAATGAAAAAGCATCAAAATAGAAGAGGTTCAAACGGATTTTTCCATCATCTTTCCAGAACTCTTTAAAAAATCATGGAAATGGAATTGCTGACTTCAATTATAATTTTTTTTCTTTTGGAGCAGTTTTATGTGGATATGAAGGTTTAAAATCGCGGCAGGGGTCATCCCAGGGATTTTTTTTGCGTCTCCGATCGTCTTCGGGCGGACGCGTTGAAGTTTTTCGACAACTTCTCGAGTGAATCCGGAAATGTCCTCGAAATGAATGTTTTTTGGAATTTTTTCTCGATCTATCTTGTCGATCCTGTTGATCTCCCTGTCTTGTTTCTTTAAATAGCCTTCATATTTGATCTCTGATTCGATATTCCGGATTTCTTCTGGAGTCGGCATGAAGTCCATGTCCATTTGTTTTGCCACCTCCGGGAACGATACATGGGGTTTTTTTAACTCGTCTTTCAGAGATATGGTCTCACGGTTTTTGTTCTGGATCTTCTTTTCCCTGAGGCAGGTTATAGTTCTGGAGATTCGTTCCTGTTTATTAAGGAATTCTGAAAATGTCTCTTCCTCGATTAAACCGAGCTTGTATCCGTATGGCAAAAGTCTTTTGTCGGCATTGTCGATCCTGAGAAATAGCCTGTGTTCGGCTCTAGAGGTGAAAAGTCGATAGGGCTCTTCCACTCCTAGGGTAATCAGGTCGTCGAGCATAACGCCAATATAGGCATGGTTTCTTCCGAGGAGGAATGGTTTTTTACTTTGAATCTTTAAAGCAGCGTTAATTCCAGCCATTAGTCCTTGAGCCGCAGCCTCTTCATAACCGGATGTCCCGTTTATTTGACCGGCAAGAAAAAGATTATCGACCAGATAGGTCTCCAGCGTCCTGGAAAGTTGAGTGGGATCAACAGCATCGTATTCAATTCCATAGGCAGGACGGAGAATTATGGATTTTTCGAGCCCCTGGATGCTCTTGAGGATTTCTTTTTGTGTTTCTAAGGGGAGGCTTGAGGATAGACCGTTGACATAGATCTCCGGAGTGTCCAGCCCTTCAGGTTCAAGAAAAAAATGGTGGCGGCTGTGATGGGAAAACTTGACGACTTTATCTTCGATGGAGGGGCAGTATCGAGGACCAATCCCGGTAATGAGGCCGCTAAAAAGAGGCGATTTATCTAGGCTCTTGTTGATAATTTCATGAGTTTTAGCATTTGTGTATCCGATAAAGCAAAGAATTTTGTTCTTTAAATGGGTTTTTGTCCTGAATGAAAAAGGGACGGGAGCCTTGTCTCCAGACTGAGGCTTAAAAGGACTCCAGTCTATGGTGTCTTTATGGAGTCTCATCGGCGTCCCTGTTTTCAGCCGAAACATGCGCAGACCCATCTTGTTCAGGTCTTTGCTCAACTCTTGAGATGCAGGCTCCCCGTCTCTTCCAGCCGGATAATTTTCCAGGCCGATATGAATGAGTCCATTGAGAAATGTTCCCGGTGTAAGGATGATGGCTTTCGCGTGTAATGTCTCTCCATTTTGGGTTTTAACACCACAAGCCGAGCTTCCATTTTTAAGAATTTGTGTCACCTTTCCCTGGACTAGGTGGAGTTTTGGTGTGGACCTGAGGAATTCTGTCATGTCCTTTCTGTAGAGGGCCTTATCGGATTGGGCCCGGGGAGCCTGAACGGCGCCCCCACGGCTGCTGTTGAGAAGCCTGAACTGGATTCCTGTTTTATCAGCCTGGAATCCCATAATTCCACCCAGAGCGTCGATTTCTCTCACAAGATGCCCTTTTGCCAAGCCTCCAATCGCCGGATTGCAGGGCATTTGGGCGATTCTGTTGAGATCCATAGACACCAGACAGGTTTCCATCCCCAGTTTGCTGGCGGCATGGGCCGCTTCGCAGCCGGCATGTCCGGCTCCAATGATGATGACATCACAGTCTATCATTTTCCCACACAAAATCTGCTGAAGATTTCTTTTAAAATCTCGTCATTCCGGATTTCTCCTGTCAGTTCTCCAATAAGAGGTACGGCTTTCCTAATCTCTTCGACGTAGATCTCTTCGGAATATCCATCCTTTAGGAGCTTTCTCCCTTGTTTCAGGGAAGAATGAATGCTTTCAAGCAGCAGCTTCTGTCGGAGGTGAAGGATAATTTCATCGGATTTACCTGAAGAAGGGACAAATTTCTCTTTCATGAGGTCTTTGAGCTGAGGGATGTTTTTTCCGGTAAGCGCTGAAACTTCCAAAGCAGCAAGATTCGGATGGTCTTTTTTTAAAAGCTCGATATCCATTTTTTGTTGGAGATCGCATTTGTTAAACAGGAGGATGATGTTTTTTCCCTCGAATTTTTTAATGAGACGGGTATCTTCACCACTATTTTTTTTGGAAGCATCCAGCAGGAGCAGAATACCGTCGGCCTCAAGGGCCAGTTTTTTTCCTCTTTTGATCCCCTCCTGTTCAGCCGGCTGAGTGGTTTTTCCCAGGCCGGCCATGTCGGTGAGAGTAAAAACAGCATCTTTGATTTTGATTTTTTCCTTGAGATAATCCCGGGTAGTGCCTGGAAAGGGTGTCACAATAGAACGTTCTCTCTCTAACAGGGTATTGAAGAGAGTGGATTTTCCAACATTTACCTGTCCGGCTAGGGCAACTGTCAATCCCTCAGAGAGAGTTTTTCCTACGTTGTAGCTTTCGACAAGTATGTGGACTGCCTTGATAGCTCTGTCCAGGGATTTTCCTGTTAATTTTGAAGATATTTTGAGGTTTTCTTCAGGGAATTCGAGACAGGCTTCAATTCGAGACAGCATATCGATAATCTGTTTCCTTATGGACTGCATCTTCTTTGAAAGGCCCCCTTCGAGCTGATGGAAGGAAATTTTTGCCTGTTTTTTG